>NZ_JAKMAY010000008.1:0-41582 GCF_022015835.1 Streptomyces sp. ICN903
CCCTGCCGGAGAGCGTTCGGCAGGGCGGCCCGGGGCCGGCTCAGGCGGGGGAGGCCTGGCCGGAGTTGACGAGGTCCAGCAGGGCGCCCGGCGTCTCGGCGTCGACGACCGCGTCGTCCGGTATCGCGATCCCGTACTCGCGCTGGATCTGGCCGATGACCTGGAGCAGGGCGAGGGAGTCGTAGCCGAGGTCGATGAACGGGGTGTCCCGGACATCGCCGTCCAGGTCCACGCCCTCCTCCTCGCCGGCGCTCTCGCGCAGCATCCGGGTCAGGTCCGCCAGGGTCACCTCGGTCTTCGTGGTGGTCGTGGACATGTTGGTTCCTCTCTGTGATGTGCGTGGATGCGCGGTGCTTGTGGGGGGGTCGGGGGCCGGTGGGCCCGGTTCGGTGGGCCGGTCCGGTGGGTCCGGCTCAGTGGGCGCGGCGCAGGACGAGCGCCGCGTTGAAGCCGCCGTGGCCGCGGGCCAGCACCAGCGCGGTGCGCAGGTCCGCCTCGCGGGCACCGGTGACCAGGTCGATCCGGTGGCCGGGGTCGGCCTCGGCGACACCCGCGGTCGGCGGGATGACGCCGTCGCGCAGTGCCAGCAGCGCGGTGGCCGCGTCCAGCGCGGCGCCTCCGGCCAGCAGCCGACCGGTCATGCTCTTGGGCGCGGTGACCGGTACGCCGCGGGCGCCGAAGAGTTCCTCCAGCACCTTCGCCTCGGCCCGGTCCAGTCCGGGGGTGCCCGCCGCGTCGGCGAAGACGACGTCGACGTCCGAGGGGGCCAGGCCGGCGTCGGCCAGGGCGTTCTCGGCGGCCCGGCGCAGCGCGGAGGGCCGTCCGCTGCCGGGTGCGGGGTCGAGGGTGGCGGCGTAGCCGGCGACGGTGCCGTAGACGTGCTCGGCGCCGCGCTCCCGGGCGGACTCGGCGTCCTCCACGATGAGGATCGCCCCGCCCTCGCCCGGCACGTACCCGCTCGCCTCCGCCGAGAAGGGCAGGTAGGCGCGGGAGGGGTCGGACTCGGTGCTCATCAGGCCGGAGGCGATCTGCGGTACCCAGCCCCAGGGGCACAGGGCCGCGTCGACACCGCCGGTGACGACCATGGGCACGCCCTTGCGGACGTGGCGGCGGGCGTGGCCGATGGAGTCGATGCCGCCGGCCTGCTCGGTCAGCAGCACCCCGCTGGGGCCGCGCATCTTGTGGCGGATGGAGATCTGGCCGGTGTTGACGGCGTAGAACCAGGCGAAGGACTGGTACGCGCTGACGTACTCCTTGCCCTGGCTCCACAGGTTCTGCAGCTCGCGCTGGCCGAACTCCACCGCGCCGCCGGAGGCGGCGGTGACCACGCCCATGCCGTACTCGGGCAGGTCGCCGGGGGCGATGCCGGCGTCCGCCACGGCCCAGTCGGCCGCGGTGAGCGCCAGGCGGGTCATGTGGTCGGTCTGCGGCATCAGCCGGCTGGGGATGTGCTCCTCGGCGACGTAGCCGGGGACCTCGCCTCCGACGGTGGAGGGGTACTGGGAGGGGTCGAAGCGGGTGACGCGCCCCAGGCCGCTCTCGCCGGCCAGGGTGGCCCTCCAGTAGTCCTCGGTGCCCAGGCCGTTGGGGGCGGCGATGCCCAGGCCGGTCACGACCGCGGTGGTCCGCACGGCCGGCGCGGTCGCCGCCGCGGGCCGTACCGCCGGCGCCGTCGGTGTCGCTGTCATCGGGCACTCCTCTCCGGCCGGGCGAGCAGCATGGCGCTCTGGAAGCCGCCGAAGCCGCTGCCGACGCTGAGCACCGTGTCGGTCTTCCTCTCCCGGGCGGTCAGCGGGATGTAGTCGAGGTCGAGTTCGGGGTCGGGCTCGTGCAGGTTGGCGGTGGGCGGCAGGACGCCGTGCTCCATCGCCAGGGCGCAGGCCGCGATCTCCAGGGAGCCGATGGCGCCCAGCGAGTGGCCGATCATCGACTTGATGGAGCTGATGGGGGTGGCGTACGCGTGGTCGCCCAGGCTGCGCTTGAAGGCGCCGGTCTCGTGACGGTCGTTCATCTTGGTGCCGGAGCCGTGGGCGTTGATGTAGTCGATCGCCGTCGGGTCGAGGCGGGCCTCGTCCAGGGCTGCGTCGATGGCCTCGGCCATCTCGCGGCCGTCGGGCTTGAGGCCGGTCATGTGGTACGCGTTGCAGCGGGCGGCGAAGCCCGCGATCTCCGCGTAGACGTGGGCCCCGCGCCTGCGGGCGCTCTCCAGCTCCTCCAGGACCAGGATCGCCGCGCCCTCGCCCAGGACCAGGCCGCTGCGGGTCCGGTCGAAGGGGCGGCAGGCGCTCTCGGGCGTGTCGTTGCGGGGCGTGGTGGCGTGGATGGCGTCGAAGCAGGCCGAGGTGATGGGCGAGATCGGCGCCTCCGTCGCGCCGGCGATCATCACGTCGCAGGTGCCCTCGCGGATCAGCTCGACCGCGTGGCCGAGCGAGTCCAGGCCGGAGGTGCAGCCGGTGGAGACCACCGCCGCCGGACCCTCGGCGCCTGCCTCCTGCCCCACCTCGGCGGCCATGGAGCTGGGCACGAAGTGGCGGTACAGCTCGGGCACCGCGTACTCGTGGTCGACGTTCCACTTGCGGCCGCCGTCGCTGACCACCACGTACTCGCGCTCCAGGCTGGTGGTGCAGCCCACCGCGCTGCCGAGCGAGGTGCCGATCCGGGACGGGTCCAGGGCGGAGACGTCCAGGCCGCTGTCGGTCAGCGCCTCGCGGGTGGAGACGACGGCGAACTGGGCGGCCCGGTCGAGCCTGCGGATCTCCTGCGGGCTCAGGCCCGCCGCCGCGGGGTCGAAGTCGCACTCGGCGGCGACCCGCGAGCGGAAGGGGGAGGCGTCGTAGAAGGAGATCGTGCGGGTCGCGGTGCGTCCCGCGGTGAGCAGCTCCCAGTACTCCTTGACGCCGACCCCGCCGGGGGCGACGACGCCCAGACCTGTGATCACGACTCTGCGTACCACCGCTTACCTCCCCTTCGACGGGACCGGATGCCGCTGTCGGCATCCGGCGGTTGGAACTGTGCGGGCCACTGCCGTTCCCTTCGTCCGTGACGCTCTCGTGGCGCTTGCTGAGGGTTTCGGCGGCCGGGGCGGTTCGGGGTTCGGTCCCTCGCCGCCCCGGTGCCGGGCCGGGCGGCCGCCCGCTCGTGACGCGCCGCCGCTTCCGGTGAACTCATGGTTGAAGCCGTCCCTAGACGGGGACTCGCGCCTGCCTGGACGGGCCGGCGGCCACCGCTTCCGAGGGGGCCTTCACGCACTACAGCGGGACGTTGCCGTGCTTGCGTTCGGGCAGGTCGGCCTGCTTGCGGCGGAGCATGGCCAGGGACCGGGCCAGGACCCGCCGGGTGTCGGCGGGGTCGATGACGTCGTCGACCAGGCCGCGTTCGGCCGCGTAGTAGGGGTGCATCAGCTCGGACCTGTACTCCTCGACCAGCCTCGCCCGGGTGGCCTCGGGGTCGTCGGAGGCGGCGATCTGCCGCCGGAAGACGACGCCCGCCGCGCCCTCGGCGCCCATCACCGCGATCTCGTTGGTCGGCCAGGCGTAGGTCAGGTCGGCCCCGATGGACTGGGAGTCCATGACGATGTACGCGCCGCCGTAGGCCTTGCGCAGCACGACGGAGACGCGCGGCACGGTGGCGTTGCAGTACGCGTACAGCAGCTTGGCGCCGTGCCGGATGATCCCGCCGTGCTCCTGGTCCACCCCGGGCAGGAAGCCGGGCACGTCGATCAGGGTCACCAGGGGGATGTTGAACGCGTCGCAGGTTGAGACGAACCGGGCGGCCTTCTCGGAGGCGTGGATGTCCAGCACGCCGGCGAGCTGCTGAGGCTGGTTGGCGACGACACCCACCACCTGCCCGTCGACGCGCGCCAGCGCGCACACCACGTTGCGCGCCCAGGCCTCGTGCACCTCGAAGTACTCGCCGTCGTCGACGATCTCCTCGATCACCGCGCGCACGTCGTAGGCGCGGTTGCCGTCGGCGGGGACGAGGTCGGCCAGGGCCTCGCAGCGCCGGTCGGCCGGGTCTCCGCCGCGTACGACGGGCGGCAGTTCCCGGTTGTTGGACGGCAGCAGGGACAGCAGGTAGCGCACGTCCTCCAGGCACTCGGCCTCGTCGTCGTGGGCGAAGCCGGCCACGCCGGAGGCCGCGGCGTGCGCGTCGGCGCCGCCCAGTCCGTTGTGGGTGATCTCCTCGCCGGTGACCGCCTTGACCACGTCGGGGCCGGTGATGAACATCTGCGAGGTGTCGCGGACCATGAACACGAAGTCGGTCAGCGCCGGGGAGTAGGCCGCCCCGCCCGCGCACGGGCCCAGCATCACCGAGATCTGCGGGATGACGCCGGAGGCGGCGGTGTTGCGGCGGAAGATGCCGCCGTAGCCGGCCAGGGCGGTCACGCCCTCCTGGATGCGCGCGCCGGCCCCGTCGTTGAGGGAGACCAGCGGCGCTCCCGCGGCCCGCGCCAGGTCCATGACCTTGTGGACCTTGGCGGCGTGGGCCTCGCCCAGGGCTCCGGCGAAGACGCGGAAGTCGTGGGCGTAGGCGAAGACGGTGCGGCCGTGGACGGTGCCCCAGCCGGTGACCACGCCGTCGCCGTGCGGTTTGCGGTCCTCCAGGCCGAAGCCGGTGGCGCGGTGCCGGCGCAGGGGCTCGATCTCGGTGAAGGTGCCCTCGTCGAAGAGGACCTCCAGCCGCTCGCGGACGGTGAGCTTGCCCTTGGCGTGCTGCCGGCGGGTGGCGTCCGGATCGGGGCCCCGGCCCACCTCCTCCTTGAGCCGGAGCAGTTCCGCGGTGGCCCGGCGCAGGTCGGGGCCGGGTTCCGGCGCATGGTCCGGCGCCTGGTCCAGGTCCTGGTCCGGGGCGGTCCGCGATGCCGGTGCACTCGTCGTGATGTCGTCGAGGATCGTCATCGGGCGAACGTAGGAACGCCGCCTAGAGGTCGGCTGGAGCAGCCGCCGGACCGTTCCCGCGTCCGTACCGCGCCGGTCTGCCGGCCGGGCCGGTCAGCGCACCGCGTGCGCCGTGGCGTCCAGTTGCGGGTCGCCGGAGAGCACCGCGTGGTGCAGGCGCTGGAGCTTCGGCGAGGGCTCCATGCCCAGCTCCTCGATGAGCGTGTTGCGCAGCCGCTGGTAGGCCTCCAGGGCCCGCCAGGAGTTGCCGGAGCGGTGCAGGGCCACCATCAGCTGGGCACAGAAGTTCTCGTGCATGGGGTGACGGGCCGCCAGCACCCTGAGCTCGGGGACGAGTTCGGTGTGCCGGCCCAGCCGCAGGTCGGCGTCGACACGGCGTTCCAGGGCCGCCATCCGGTCCTCGTCCATGCGCAGGACCTCCAGCTCCAGGACACCGCCGACCCGCACGTCCACCAGTGCGGGACCGTGCCACATCTTCAGTGCGCGGCCCAGCATCTCGGAGGCCGTACGGTCGTCGCCGGCGTCGTAGGCCGCCCGGCCGGACGCGGCGAGCTGCTCGAACTCCTGGACGTCCACCTGGCCGGGCTGCACCTGGAGCAGGTAGCCGCCGTGCTGGGTGATCAGCACGTCCTTGGCCTCCCGCCCGGGATCGCCCTCCAGCGCCACCGCGATCCTGCGGCGCAGCTGGAGTATGTAGGTCTGCAGGGTGGTGGCGGCGCTGCGCGGGACGTTCTCGCCCCAGATCTCCTCCATCAGGGTCGGCACGGTCACCACGTGATCGGCCTGGAGGGCGAGCAGTGCGAGGATCTGCCTCGGCTTGGCGGCGCTCGGAACCACAGACACTCCCCGCTCCACCGCCGTGAGCGGGCCCAGAACCTTGATCTCCATGGTGTGCTCTCCCCTTGTCGAGCCCAATCCGCCGGCGGTCCGCCTGACGGTTCATCTCGGAGCATTGAGTGAGGCTCGCACGGTGCGGGAGCGGCGCACAGTGAGGCGCTCATGAGCGCGGTCGTGAAAATCTCATGGGTCGGTGGTGAACGCCGCACTGGGCTCCCGGGTGGCGTGGCTCACACAATCATCACGATTGATTCGAACGCTCGGTCGTCCGACTCACAGGGGGTCTTCACATGCGAACCAACACGTCCGCCACCGCCTCGACGGGGAACACCGGCGCGGAGGAGCGGCGCTTCGCCGAGCTGGCCGTCCGCACCGGGCTGGAGCCCGGCCTGGAGGCCCGGTACACCGCCGACCCGGTCGCGGTGCTGTCCGGGTTCGGCCTGCCCGCCGCCGAGGCGCCCCACGGCGGCGTGCCGGACTCCGTGGCGATCCTCGCGGAGCTCGGCCTGTACGCGTCCGAGCCGGTCTACGCCGGCGACCCGCTGCTCATCGAGGACCTGGAGCAGCTCGACACCCGCGACGCCGAGCAGCTGGCCTGCTTCGGCTGCACCCGCGCGGACGACTTCAGCCTGGAGGTTCCGGGGCCGGTGGGGGCGTGAGACAACGCGAAGAGGCTGCCGACGGCGGCCCCTTCGTGGGCTTCCGTCGCCATCTGCGGGCCGAGGTGGTGCCCGGCGAGGCGGTCTACCTGCTCTCGCCGCGCGGGGTCAGGGCGCTGTACGGCCGGCCCGCCGAGGCGCTCGCCCCGCTGCTGGACGGCACCCGCACGGTGGCCGGGGTGCTGCGCGAGGCGGGCGCCCTGGTCCCTCCGGCGGAGGCCGGCCGGATCATCGGGGAACTGGCGCGGGCCAATCTCGTCGGCTACCGGTCCGCTCCCGGTGAGGGCACCGACGTATCGGCGGCCGCCTACTGGGAGCTGGCCGGTCTGGACGGCGGCGCCGCGGACGCGGCGCTGGCCCGTACCGCCGTACGGCTGGTCACCGTCGGCGGGGTGGACGGCGACCGGGCCCGCGCCGCCTGCGAGGAGTCCGGCCTGAGGGTGCTGGGGCCGCTCCCCTCCCCGGAGGGGGAACGGGCCGGGCGGGGCGGTGCCGGTGACCGCACCGGCGGCGAGGGCGGTGACGGCGGGCCCGGCAGTAACGTTTTCTCGCTGGTGCTCTGCGACGACTACCTGGCCCCCGGCCTGCGGTCCGTGGACGTCTGGCACCGCGAGCGCGGGCTGCCCTGGCTGCTGGCCGGCCCCTGCGGCCCCGAGCCCTGGGTGGGACCGGTGTTCCGGCCCGGTTCGGGGCCCTGCTGGTCCTGCCTGGCTCACCGGATCCGCATCCACCGCCGTTCGGAGGTGCCGCTCCAGCGGGCCATCGGAAGCGACGCGCCCCTGCCCCGCCCGTCCGCCTCCCTGGCGGCCGGGCGGGGGATGGGCCTGCGAATGGCGGTGCTGGAGGCGGCCAAGTGGCTGGCGGGGGTGCGCAACGAGGGCCAGGGCGCCGTCCGTGTCCTGGACACCCTCACCCTGCGCACCGGCCACCACACGGTGCACCGGCGCCCCCAGTGCCCGGAGTGCGGCGACCCGTCGCTGGTCTCCGGGCAGGTGCGGCGGCCGCTCTCCCTGGCACCCCGGCCGAAGGCGGCGCGGGGCGGGAGCAACGACCGCTCCCTCACCCCCGAGCAGGTCCTGGAGCGGTACGGGCACCTGGTCGACCCGGTCACCGGGATAGTGCGCGAGGTGCGGCGGGACGCCCGGCTGCCCGACGGCCTCAACTCCTACGTCTCGGGCCACAACCTGGCGCTGGACGCCCACACGCTCGCCGATCTCCGCGGCGGGCTGCGCAGTCTCAGCGGCGGCAAGGGCGTCACCGCGCTGGAGGCCGAGGTCGGCGCGCTGTGCGAGGCGGTGGAGCGCTACAGCGCCACCCGCCAGGGCGACGAACCCGTGGTGTACGACAGCCTGCGGGGTCTGGGGGAGCGGGCGATCCACCCCAACGCGTGCCAGCTCTTCGACGAGCGGCAGTTCCGGGACCGGGAGCGCTGGAACGCCACCGCCTCCCCCTTCCACCAGGTGTGCGCGCCCTTCGACGCCGACCGCCCGGTGGAGTGGACGCCCGTGTGGTCCCTGACGGCCCGGGCCCACCGGCTGCTGCCGACCTCCATGCTGTATTTCGGCCACCGCGCCTCCCCGGGGTCGGGCGAGCCCCGCGCCGACTCCAACGGGAACGCGGCCGGCAGCAGCCTGGAGGACGCCGTCGTCCAGGGCTTCCTGGAACTGGTCGAGCGCGACGCGGTGGCCCTGTGGTGGTACAACCGCACCCGCCAGCCGGCCGTGGACCTGGACGCCTTCGACGAACCCTGGCTCGCCGGGCTGCGGGAGGTCTACGCGCGGATGAGGCGGGAACTGTGGGTCCTGGACCTCACCGCCGACCTGGGCATCCCCGTGATGGCGGCGCTGTCGCGGCGCACGGACAAGCCCGCGCAGGACATCGTCCTGGGGTTCGGCGCCCACTTCGACCCCCGGCTGGCGCTGCGCCGCGCGCTGACGGAGATGGGGCAGCTGGCCGCCTCGGTGGCCCGTGTCGGCGGGAGCGGGGCCGGATATGGTGCCGCGCCCCCCGAGCTGGTGGAGTGGTGGACCCGCTCGACCGTAAGGAATCAGCCATATTTGGCTCCGGACCAGTCAACGACCCCTCTGGCCCCGCATGACTATCCGTACACCCCGCGTAACGACCTGTACGACGACGTGGAGACGGCCCGCTCCCTTCTGGAAGCCCGCGGAACGGAGCTGCTGGTACTCGATCAGACGCGCCCTGACGTGGGTGTTCCGGTGGTCAGGGTGATCGCTCCCGGTCTGCGCCACTTCTGGGCGCGTTTCGCGCCGGGCCGCCTGTTCGACATACCGGTGACACTCGGCCGACTCGAGCGGCCGACACCCTACGGGAACCTGAATCCGATCCCGCTGTTCGTCTGATTTCGGACGCCGCTCCTCACCGGTGGCCAGAGCCAACCGATGGCCAATACGATGCGGTCAACTCATGGTTCAACTTCATGACTTCTGACCGAGGAGCAGCCAGGTGCACGACACCCCGGACAGCGCCTCCTCCCTCCGGGCTCCCGCTCAAGCGGGGGCCCGGAGCACGTCTTCCCCGCGGTCGCAGGCGCGCCACCGCGAACTGCCCGCGCCGAAGCTGGCCAGGACGATCGCGGTGGCCACCCTGGTGTACTACTCGGGGATCTCGCTGCTCAACGTCCTGCGCAGCGGCGCCGAGCGGAACCAGGTGCTGCTGTGCCTGGGGTGTGTGGCCGCGGTCTTCGTCTTCCAGTTCCTCCACATATCGCCCCGTTCGCAGCGCTGGTCCTTACGCCGCCGCTGCGCCACCCTGCTCGCGCAGGCCGTGCTGACCTATCTGCCGTTCCTCTTCTTCGGCCTCAACTGGGGGAGCATGGCGGGCCCGCTGGCCGGTTCGCTGCTGCTCCTGCTGCCCGGCAGGGTGGCCTGGCCCTCCTACGGCGTGATCACGGGCACCATGCTGGCCATGACCGTCTCGGCCGGTCTGGACTGGGTGACGGTCGCCTATCTGACGACCTCGACCATGATGGCGGGGCTGATCCTCTACGGGACGGCGAGGCTGAGCGATCTGGTGGCCGAGGTCCAGGCCTCGCGGGCGGAGATGGCCCGGATGGCGGTCACCGAGGAGCGCCTGAGGTTCGCCCGCGACCTGCACGACCTGCTGGGGTACAGCCTGTCGGCCATCACGCTCAAGAGCGAGCTGATCTACCGCCTGGTGCACTCCCGGCCCGACCGGGCGCGCGAGGAGATCGCCTCCGTCCTGGAGGTGTCCCGGCAGGCGCTGTCGGACGTACGGCTGGTGGCCAGCGGCTACCGCGACATGTCGCTGGAGGCGGAGGCGGAGTCGGCCACCGCCATCCTGGCGACGGCCGACATCCGGGCGCAGGCGGACGTCTCCTGCGGCCGGCTGCACCCGGTCACCGACACCGTGCTGGCGACCACGCTGCGGGAGGGCGTCACCAACATCCTCCGCCACAGCAAGGCCCAGACCTGCGTGATATCGGTCGAGTCGGACGGGGAGACGGTCGTGCTGCGCCTGGTGAACGACGGGGTGGCCGGGCAGCGTCCGGACCGCTCCGCGCACAGCGGCAGCGGCCTGGGCAACCTGCGCGGCCGGCTCGCGGCGATCGGCGGCCGGGTCGAGGCGGGCGTACGCGAGGACGGCCGGTTCCACCTCGTCGCGCAGGCCCCCGCGCATCCCGCGGCGGCGCATCCGCCTGAGGCCGGGAGACTGGGAACGGCGAACGCCGCGAGATCCGCGGCCTGACACAAGCGTCCGGTCCGGGGGGCCGGGCGCCATTCTGGTCTGGGGGGCCAATGCTGTCAGTGAAGATCCTGCTCGCCGAGGACGTGCACATGATCAGAGGGGCGCTGGTCGCCCTGCTGGAACTGGAGCCCGACTTCAGCGTCGTGGCCGCCGTCGACCGGGGGGACCTCGTCGTGGAGCGCGCACTGGAGACCAGGCCCGACGTGGCCGTCCTGGACGTCGACCTTCCCGGTGTCGACGGCCTCACGGCGGCGGCCGACCTGCACGAGCGGCTCCCCGGCTGCCGGACCCTGATCCTCACCAGCCTGGGCCGGCCGGGCACCCTGCGCCGGGCTCTCGCCGCGCACGTCACCGGGTTCCTGCTCAAGGACGCGCCCTCCGACCGGCTCGCCCACGCCGTGCGCTCCGTGGCCCAGGGCCAGCGCGTCATCGACCCCCAGCTGGCCCTGTCCGCCTGGGACTGCCCCGACAACCCCCTCTCCCCCAGGGAGCTGGAGGTGCTGCGGCTCGCCGCGCAGGGCGCCGACGCCGCCGAGATCGCCGGCACCCTCTACCTGTCCAAGGGGACCGTCCGCAACTATCTGACGACCATCGTCGCCAAGCTCAACGCCCGCAACCGGATCGACGCCGTGCGGATCGCCGAGGAGGCCGGCTGGATCCCCTGAGCCGTGCGCCTCGCGGGACACCGCTCGCGGTCCGCTCGCGGTCCGCTCACGGGGCCGCCCCGAAGGCGGCCGGCGGGGACGCCGCGCCGAGCAGCGCGTCGAGGAGGCCGGTGTCCAGTGCGGTGCGCACCGACAGGTCGGAGGTCTCGCCGAAGCCGGAGTCGTGCACGGCTGTGCCGACGACGTACCCCCCGTCCTGCCCGCGGTCCGGGTCACCGCCCGGATCACCGCCCGGATCACCGCCCGGGTCGCCGCCCAGTACGCCGGTGCCGAACGTCCACTCGTCACCGCCCGCCGGGGTTCCGTCGGGCCGCACCAGCCGGATCCGGTCCGCGCCCAGGTCGAAGCCGAACTCGGTGAACCGGAAGCGCAGCCCCTGGCCGAGCGCCTTGCTGTACGCCTCCTTCAGCGTCCACAACCGCACCAGCGTGGCGTTGCGGTCGCCCGCCTCCCCCTCGTCCAGCCGGGCCAGCTCGTACGGGGTGCAGCCCTGGGACTCCGAGCCGGTGCCGGCCATCCGGCGGTCCGCCGACTCGACGTCCACCCCGATCCGGCCCCTGCGGGTGATACCGGCGACCAGCGTCCGGCGGGTGTGGCTCAGGCTGATGTCGATCTGGTCGCAGCCGCGCACATACGGCCGCCCGCCGGGCTGGTACGCCAGGTCCACCTGCTCCGGGGCCGTGTCGATCGCCGCGGCGATCACGTGCCGCAGCAGCAGCCGGGAGGCGGAGAAACGTTCCTTCATCAGGGGTTGCGCCATGGCCTCGTAGCGGTGCCAGTCCCGGCCCAGCATCCGGCGCAGCGCCGGCTCCCCGCCCGGCAGGCGCCAGTCGGGCAGGCGCCCGGCCACCACCGCGGTCCCCCGGTGCGCCAGCTCCTGCCGGACCGGATCCCAGGGACCGTGGGGGCCCGCGACCTCCAGGAGACCGGGCGCCCCTCCCCCGTGCTCCCCGCTGCCCGCGGCCTGCGCGGAGGGCGCCACCTCAGCCCTCCGCCAGGGACGCGGAGAGCGGGCCGGCGTCCAGCTCGGACAGCACTCCGGCGAGGTCCACCGCGTTGCTCTCCGGCCCCCGGCACATGGACAGGCAGACCGGCCCCCGGCTGCCGCCCATGCGGCGCACGAAGGGGGTGAGGACCGCCTTGGGGCCGATCTCGACGACATGGGTCGGGGTCTGCTGGGCGAGCAGCTGCCGGGCCGCGTCGGCGAACCGCACCGTGGAGGTGATCTGGAGGGACCAGTAGGGGGCGTAGAGCGGCTCGCCCGTGTAGCCGCCCCGCACCGTGGAGTAGAACGGCACCCGCGGCGCGCCGCCGGGCAGCCTCCGGGCCACCTGCTCGAAGCGCGGCAGGACCGGCGCCATCAGCGGGGAGTGGAAGGCGTGCGTGACGTTCAGCGGGGTGGCGGCGATGCCTCGTGCGGCCAGCTTCTCCTGGACGCGCTCCAGAGCGGCGATCTCCCCCGACAGCACGGTGGCCCTCGCCGCGTTGACCGCGCCGATGCTCACCCCGGGCTCGCCGGACAGCAGCTCGGCGGCCTCGTAGGCGGGGGCGCAGGTGGCCGTCATCCCGCCCCCGGAGGGCAGGTACTGCATGAACGCGCCCCGCAACGCCACCATTTGGGCCGCCGATTCCAGTGTCAGCGCCCCGGCGACGGTGGCGGCGGCGAACTCGCCGATGCCGTGGCCCAGCACCGCCACCGGGCACACCCCCGACTCCTCCAGCGTGCGGGCCAGGGCGTACTCGACGGCGAACAGGGCGGGCTGGGTGAACGCCGTCTGGTGGATCCGCGCGTCCCCGCTGAGGATCAGGTCGACGACCGACAGCCCGGTGTAGGGCAGCAGCGCGTCCGCCGCCTCGTCCAGATGCGCGCGGTATCCCGTGGAGTGCAGGTACAGGCCGGCGGTCATGCCGGGGTGCTGGGATCCCTGCCCGGTGAAGACGAACGCCGCGCGCACCCGGCCGTCCCCGCCGGGACGGGGGTCCCGCAGCGCCAGGTACCGCGCCAGGGCGCGCACGGTCGGGTACGCCCAGACGTCGGTGGGGTCGATCAGCGGGCCGTACTTCTCCTCGATGTCGCCGTAGAGGCTGAGCGCGGCCACGGAGTCCAGCCCGTGCTCGGCGAACGACACGGCCTCCTCCACCGGCCGGCCGAGGTAGTGGGCCAGGCGCTCGGTCAGCCAGTCGGCGTACGCCTGTTCGCGCACCCGGCGGGGGGGTACGGACATCTCGCGCTCCTTTTCTGCGGTTCGGAGGGGGGTGGCGCGGGGGCGGTCAGGCCAGGTGCGTGCCGTAGAGGTCGTAGCTGCGCCGTCCGTGCAGTCGTGCCAGGACCTCGGCGAGCACCCGGCTCTCGCACGCGGCGGGCCGCTCCGGGAGCGGCAGCCCCAGCCGCCGGCACAGGCGGTAGAGGGCCGCGGTGGGCCAGGCGGGGTCGGCGAGGAAGGGTCCGGCGGCACCGCCGGACCGCTGCTCCCGCCACACGCCGAGGCAGGCGGCGGCGGCCAGCACCAGGGCGTACCGGTCGGCCAGCGCGAAGCTGCGCGGATCGATCAGGGCCGCACGGTCGTCCGCGCCGATCCCGGCGAACGCCGTGCGCAGCTCGCCCAGTTCGGCGACCAGGGCGCGGGTGAGCGTGCCGAGCGCGCCCCGGTCTCCCGGGGCGTCCCCGGGCAGGTCGTCGGAGCCCAGCAGGCCGTCGGTGGCCACCAGGGTCGCGGCGAGCGGATCGCTGTCGCCCAGCAGGGCGGGCCCGGCCGGGTCCAGCGGCGGCAGGTCCCCGTGGAGCCGGAACAGCCCGGCGGGCGCCTCGGCGTCGTTGAACCACACGTGCCTTGCGAAGAAGGGCAGTTGGGGCAGGAGGCTGACCTGGCGGCCCGCGCTGCCGGCATGGCCCAGCGAGGTGACGGGCAGATCGCGCAGCTGCTTGGCGAACATCGCGTACGCGCCGTCCCGGGCCAGGCTCTCCTCGCCCAGTACGGCGGACATCCCGTCCATCGACTCCGCGACGATCTTCGGGGCCAGATAGGCGGCCGCGGCGGCGTACGCGCTGGTCTGCCGCGGCATCAGGTGCAGCCCCCGGGTGGCCACCAGGGCCAGGCAGTCGCTCAGCAGCAGGTCGAGGAAGGCGCCGGTGAGGACGTCGCGCACATGCTGGACGTCCAGCGGGGAGCGCCCCCCGGCCCGGCGGCGGGCCGCGAACCGGGCCACCGTGCGCAGCGCGGTGTCCGCCCCGGCCAGCACGATGGACGGGATCAGGCCCCGGATGAGCAGCGAGGAGCGCAGGGACAGCTCGTAGCCGCCGCCGGGCTCGCCGACCAGCGCCCCGCCCGGCACCGGGCAGTCGGTGGCCCGCAGCCCGCCGAACTCGGCGCTGCGCATCCCGTTGGTGGGACGCCTGGCGAGGTCGGTCAGCCGGCCCTCGGGCAGCCCGGCCCGGTCCAACAGCAGCACCGAGTGGCTGCGCCCGCCGCCGCCCTCGCCGGTGCGGGCGAAGACGACGAGTCCGGTGGCCCGCGAGGCGTTGGCGATCACCGACTTGCTGCCGTTCAGCAGGTAGCCGTCGCCGGTGGGCCTGGCGGTGAACTCCTCGCGGACGAAGTCGTTGCCGTGCGCCACCTCGTGCCGCGCCACGGCGACGCGGCGGCCCCGGAGCAGATGCCCGGCCACCTCGGCCCGCTGCCCGGCACTGCCCCCGATCCAGACGGGGGCGGCGGCGAAGAAGCAGTTGAGCCCGTAGCCGAAGCCGAGCGAGGCGTCCCGGCGGAAGACCGGCCGCAGCACCCGGCCCAGGCCGTCCATCCGCGACAGCCCGCCGCCCAGCTCCGCGGGCACGAACTCGGCGTTGAAGCGGTGGGCGTCGAGGACCTCCTCCGCGCCGGCGGGCATCCGGCCCGCCGCGTCGGCGGCCAGGATCGCGTCCTGGCCCAGCGGGTTGGCCGGGTCCTCCAGCGGGCCGAAGGCGCGCTCCAGCGCGTCGGCGCGGTCCTCGTACGCCCCCATCACCGTGCCCCGGCCGTCATCAGTTCCCTGACCTCGGGGAGGATCTCCTCGTGCAGCGGCCGCAGTTCGCCGCGGAGGAACAGGCCGCGCATCGCGGCGCGCTCCACCTTGCCGCTGGTGGTGCGGCGCACCGTGCCGGGGCGCACCAGCAGCACCCCGCCGGGCCGCACCTCGAACTCCTCGGTCAGGCGGTTGCCCACCGCCGCGGTCAGCGCGGCCAGGTCGATGTCGTACCGGCCGCGGGCGCGCAGCTCCTGGACGACGACGATCCGGTCCCGCTCGCCGGGCACGGCGAACGCGGTGGCGGCCCCGAACAGCGAGCTGACCCGCTGCACGGTGCGCTCCAGGTCCTGCGGGTAGATGTTGCGGCCGGCGACCACGATCATGTCCTTGAGGCGGCCGGTGACGTACAGCCGGCCGTCCACGACGGCGCCCAGGTCCCCGGTGCGCAGGTGACCGCCGTCCCCGTCGGCGGTGCGTCCGTCGAAGGCCAGGGCGGTCTCCGCCGGGCGGCCCCAGTAGCCGCGGGCCACGCCGGGGCCGCGCAGCCAGATCTCCCCGATGCGGCCGTCGGGCAGCACCTCGCCGCCGACGGGCTCCACGACGCGCAGTTCGCCGTCGGCGACGGGACCGCAGGAGACCAGGGTGCGGTGCGCGGCACCGGCCGCGGCCGCCGGTTCCGGGTCCGGAGCGGGGGCGCGCAGTTCGTGGCGCTCCAGCGCGGCGGCGTCGACCACCAGCCGTGCGGGCTCCTCACCGGGTCCGCGCACGGCGCCGGTCACCAGCAGGGTGGCCTCGGCCAGCCCGTAGCAGGGGGTGAGCGCCCCGGGCCGCAGCCCGGCCGGGGCGAACCGCTCGGCGAAGGCGCGCAGGGTCCTGTCGCACACCGGCTCGCCGCCGCTGACGGCGGTCTCCCAGCCGGACAGGTCCAGATCCGCGAGCTGCTCGTCGGTGATCCGGCGCAGGCACAGCTCGTACGCGAAGTCCGGGGCGCCGCTGACGCGCACGCCGTACCGGGAGATCGCCTCCAGCCAGCGGACCGGCCGCTTGACGAAGGCGGTGGGGGACAGCAGCACGGCGGTGCCGCCCAGCCACAGGGGGTGCAGGAGTTGGCCCACGAGTCCCATGTCGTGGTGGAAGGGCAGCCAGCCGCCCAGCCGGTCGCCGGGCCGGGTGCCCAGGGCACGGCCGATCGCCGCCTGGTTGGCCATGATGTTGCCGTGGGTGACCACCACGCCGCGGGGGTCGCGGGTGGAGCCGGAGGTGTACTGGAGGAAGGCCACGGAGTCGGGGCCGAGGTCGGGCCGGTGCCACGGGCCCGCCGCGGGGGCGGTGTCCACCGGCAGGCAGGCGACGTCCCCGTACCCGGCGCCGGCCAGCAGCCGCGAGACCTCGGGGGCTTCGGCGGAGTCGGTCAGGGCGATCCGCACGGCGGCGTCCTTGACGATGCCGGTCACCCGTTCCTCGTGGTGGCGGCGGCCGCCCGCGGGCGGCACGGGGACGGCGACGGCCCCCGCGTACAGGCAGGCCACCAGGCTGACGGCGAACAGCCGCCGGCAGGACTGCAGGACCAGCACCCGCTCGCCTCGCGCGCCGTGCTCCTGGAGCCAGCCGGCCAGCGCCCTGGCCTCGCGGTCCAGTTCCCCGTAGGAGACGGTCTCGGCGGTCTGCTCGCCGCCGGGACCGCCGGACTCGCCCAGCAGGACGAGCGCCGCCCGTCCGGGCGCCTCCCCGGCCCTGGTCAGAATGAGATCGGTGAAGCTCCGGTAACCGTTCATCGCCTCCCCCTCGCGTGCCTTCGTGGCCGCCGCGCCTGTGGCACCGGCCCGTGTGACTCCTCCGGGAAGGTACGAACACCCTCTCGAACCGGGCTCGACATCCCCCGGACCGGCGGACGCCCCCCGCGGTCCGGGCGCGCCCGGACCGGCGGGCCGGCCCCCCGTCATGCCCGCGACCATGCCGTGGGCGGGCGGTAGCCGGTGCGCCCGGCGGACCAGTCGGCCCGCTCCGCGGACGCCTCCGGGTCGCCGGCCTCCGCGGCGGCCTCCGGTCCCCGCGGGCCGGACGCGTCCGCGGGGGTCCGGTGGGCCGACAGCGCCAGCAGTACGGCGGTGACGGCGGCCAGCTCTCCCGCGTCGGGGTTCCCCCGTACGACGGTCAGCAGGGCCTGTGGTGTGTCGTTGGCCATGCGGGCAGGGTGCGCCCCGCGGCTAGAGGGGCGCTCGCGGGCCGGACGCGGGCGGGCCGGACCCCTTGGGGCCCGGCCCGTCGTGCCCGGCGGCCGTGCTCAGCCCGTGATTCCCCGCTCGTAGGCGATGTGCCGGGTGCGCTCGACGCGTAATCGCGCCACCCGGGCCAGCCCGTCGTACGCCCCGTCGCGCTCGGCGCCGGCCAGGGCCCGGTCGCAGGCTCCGGTGTCGGTCCACCACACCATGCCCAGGTACCGCTGCGGCCGGAAGGTCGAGCGCAGCAGGTCGAAGCCGCCGAAGCCGTCGGTACCGGCCAGGAGGCGGGACAGCTCGCGGGCCTCCTTCTCGAACTCCAGGGCCCCGCCCAGCACGGTGCACGGCAGCAGCACCACGTTGTCGTGCCCGGGCCGCGCGTTGCGCACCAGCAGGCGGTCGACGCTGACCGCCTGGTCGGCCTCGGTGTCCACCATGGGCTCCAGGCACCGCACGTGTTCGAGGAACGTCTCGGTGTGCACGGTCTCGATGAAGCCCTCCAGACTCCGCCAGTGCCCCACGTGGACGTAGGAGCCCGGGGAGTCCAGCAGCCGCACGGTCACCAGGTAGGAGAAGTCCCGCCGGCGGCGCAGGTACTGGGAGTGCTCCCGGAACTCCTGCTCGAACCGGCGCGGGTTCCCCTTGACGGTGAACCGGTGGACTGTGGTCAGCGGACTGCTGAGGTCACGATCGGTCATGAAGGTTCTCCGCGAACCGCTTGGCGTGCCGGAGGGTGGTGGTGCTGTTGGTTCCCAGGGCCTGCCGGACCTTGGCACGGGCCTCGGCGAGCGTGGCCTGGGGGCCCAGCAGCTGCCGCACTCCCTCGGGGTCGAGGGTGACGGTGTGCCAGGAGGTGGCGCGCACGCCCTTTCCGTGGGGCTCGATCTCCCAGCGGCCGGTGTGCCCGCTCATCACCACCGGTACCCGCAGCTGCTTGTAGACGATGACGGACCGGTCGGGGAAGCACACCCGCACGGACATGGTGTTGTGCAGGGAGCCGTCCGGGCTGCGGGTGTCCATGTCCATGCGCTGGACGGTGGAGCCGCCGCCGTCGGAGGGGGACTCCTCCAGGCCGATGCGGGCGACGTGGGGCAGGCGCTCGGGCCACAGGTCGGCGCGGTCGAGGAAGGCGAAGACGTCCTCGGCCGAGCCCTCGATGTCCACCGAGTCGCTGAAGGTGAAGCGCAGTGCGCCGTCCTCCGCACCCGTCCGCCCGCCGCTCTGCTCGGCGCCGCTCCGCTCGGCGCCGCTCTGCTCCGCGGCGTTCTTCAGGGCCGTCAGTTCGGCGCGGCTGTTGCGGTCCACGGCCCGCTCGATCAGCTCGACCGCCGCCGGGTCGTCGTCCACGGCGGTGTAGTCGTGCAGCAGGACGACCCGGCTGCCGCCGTCGTCGTTGGGCTCCACCAGCCACTTCCCGCCCATCGACGCCACCGGGTGCGCGGAGGCCACCTGGCGGAAGGAGACGGTACGGGCGCGGCTGTCGAGGATGCGGTGCGAGGTCCACGAGCGGACCTGGTCGTTGGCCGTGGCCCAGATCCGCAGGAGCTGCTCGTCGGCGTGCTCCTCCAGGACCTCGACGTGGATGGTGGGGCCGAAGACCTGCGGCCACGCCGAGACGTCGGCGACCAGGCCGTAGACGGTGTCCGCGGGCGCGTCGACGACGACGGTGTGCTCCGTGACATGGGTCCGGGCGGTCCCGGCGGCTTCGGCGACGGCGGTGGCGGTGGCGGTGGCGGTGGCGGTGTTCGGCACCATGGCGGGTCTTCCCTTCGGGTCGCGCCGCTCGCACGGCGCCTGGGTCAGGTTGGCAGAGGGCGCTCGAGCAGGGCTGGAGCGCCGGAGGAGGGAGGTTCGAGCCCGCCCGGCGGACCGCCGGGCGGGGTGCGCGGGCCGGGCGGTGCCGGCCGGCTGCGTTCAGAGGTCCGCGCCGCCGTGTTCGGGCGGTGTGTCCGCACGGTGCGCTCGGGCGGCCTGCTCGGGCGGTGTGTTCAGGCGGTGTGTTCAGGCGGTGTGCGCCCATTCGGGCCGGTCCAGGATCTCCACGACCGCCGAGCCCCAGCTGTAGCCGGCGCCGACGCCGACGAGCAGGCAGTTGTCACCGGGCCGCGCCCGGCCGGAGACGACCAGGTGGTCCAGGCTCGCGAACTGGTCGCCCGCGCCCAGATGCCCGACCGTGCGGCTCCACTCCCAGGCCGTGCGGGACGGGTCGATGCCGAACGGCTGGTAGTAGATGGACTGCAGCCGGCGCCGCCCGAAGTGCGGCAGCACCACCCAGTCCACCTCGCCCAGCTCCAGGTCGGCGTCGGCCAGCGCCTGCTTGAGCACGGTCTGCTGCCCGGCGTGGGCGCGGGTGACGGCGTACGACATGCCCACCCGGGCCACGAAGGAGCGCTTGGCCTCCTCGAAGTCCACCGGGATGCGGTGCGAGAAGGGCGCCCGCCCGAACGGCTCGTCGCCGCGGTGCAGGGGCTCCAGCTCGGGGTCGGCGAGCATCGCCAGGGAGCGCAGCCGGGCGTACCCGCCGCGCCGGGAGAGCACCAGCGCGGTGGCGCCGTCGGCGTACGGGGTGCCCGGGTCGGTGTGCCAGCGGTCGATGCCGGGCTCGCAGAACCGGTCGGCGGTGGTCAGCAGCGCGTCGCGGCGCCCGGGGACGGCCGTGAGGTAGGAGTGGGCGAGGTCCAGGGCGGCCATGCCGCCGTTGGACATCTGCCGGATCTCGATGGCCGGGCAGCTGTTGCCGAGCGCCTCGCGCTGCACGTAGGAGGCGACGGGCCACAGGTCCTGGCCCTGGTGGTAGGTGTCGGCGTGCAGGATCAGGTCGGTGTCGCCGCCGCTGCCGCCCGCCCTCTCCAGGGCGGTGCGGGCGGCGTGCACGGCCATCTCGGCGGCGGACTCGTCCGGCGAGTACGCCACCGAGACCATGCCCGTGGCCGCCGCCACCCGTTCCGGGCAGGCGCCCGACGCCACCGCGTCGGCCACCGGCAGGGACGAGGGGAGCCGCACTCCGGTCCCCCGTATGTAGATGTCTTCCACTCGCACAGCCACTCCAGGGTCGTCGGCGGTGTCGCGTCCGGTGCCGCCGGCGGCACCGGACGGACGTCGGACGGGTACGGGACGGGCGTCGGGCAGGCGTCGGGCGGACGCTTCAGCCCACCGCCGCCACCGCGGGGACAACGGCACGGTGGGGGGCCCGGTGGTCGGCCCCGCACTCGGTCAGCAGGACGTAGCGGACCGCGTCCAGCAGGGCCCGCCAGGAGGCGGCGACGGTGTTCCCGTCCACGCCGACGGTGCCCCAGCGGCGGCGCCCGTCGGTGAAGGTGATCAGGACGCGCGCGGCGGCGGCGCTGCCCGAGCCGTTCCCCAGCACCCGGACCTGGTAGTCGGCCAGTTCCAGCCGGGCCAGTTCGGGGAAGAACGGGTCGAGCGCCTGGTGCAGCGCCCGGTCCAGGGCGTTGACGGGCCCGTTGCCCGTGCCGGTCGCGGCCAGCGGCGTGCCGTCGATCCGCAGCCGCACCGACCCCTCGGTGCGCACCTCGCCGCCGGCCAGCTCCTCGACACCGACCTTCCAGGCGTCCACCTCGAAGGGCTGCTCCAGCCCGCCGCCGGTCAGCTCCTCCAGCAGCAGCAGTTCGAAGGAGGCGTCGGCGGACTCGAAGCTGTAGCCGCGCCCCTCCAGCTCCTTGACCCGGGCCGCGGCCCGCGCCACCGGCTCGGAGCCGGCCGACACCTCGTAGCCCAGTTCCCGGGCCTTGAGCTCGATGGAGGAGCGCCCGCCCATGTCGGAGACCAGGGTGCGCATGGCGTTGCCCACCAGGCCGGGGTCGATGTGCTGGTAGAGGTCGGGGTCCACGCGCAGGGCGGAGGCGTGCAGCCCGGCCTTGTGCGCGAAGGCGGAGGCGCCGACGTACGGGGCCGCCGGGTGGGCGTGCACCCCGGTCAGCTCGCCGATGGCGCGGCCCGTCTCGGCCATCTCCCGCAGCCGCTCGGCGGGGACGACGTCGGTGCGGCCCCGCTTGAGGACCAGGTTGGCGGCGACGGTGAACAGGTTGGCGTTGCCGCACCGCTCCCCGTATCCGTGGGCGGTGCCCTGCACGTGGTCGGCGCCGGCGTCCACGGCGGCCAGGGTGTTGGCCACCGCGCAGCCGGTGTCGTCGTGGCAGTGGATGCCCAGGCGCGCGCCGGTGGCGGTGAGGGTGTCGGCCACCACGGCGCCGATGCCGTCCGGCAGGGAGCCGCCGTTGGTGTCGCACAGCACGACGGCCTCGGCGCCGGCCTCGGCGGCGGCGCGGACGACCTCCAGGGCGTACTCGCGGTTGGCGAGGTGTCCGTCGAAGTAGTGCTCGGCGTCGACGAAGACCCGGCGGCCGGCCCGCACCAGGTGCCGTACGGTGCTGCCGATCATCGCCAGGTTCTCGGCGAGCGTGGTGCGCAGGGCGAGTTCGACGTGCCGGGTGTGGCTCTTGGCCACCAGGGTCACCACCGGGGTCTCGGCCTCCAGCAGCGCCCGCACCTGCGGGTCGGTGGTGACCAGGGTGCCGGGCCTGCGGGTGGCCCCGAAGGCCGCCAGTTCCGCGTTGCGCAGGTTCAGTTCGGTGCGCGCCCGGCGGAAGAACTCGGTGTCCCGGGGGATGGCTCCGGGCCAGCCGCCCTCGATGAAGCCCGCCCCGAAGGCGTCCAGGTGGCGTGCGACGGCGAGCTTGTCCCCGACCGTCGGCGCCAGGCCCTCCTGCTGTGTTCCGTCGCGCAGGGTCGTGTCGTAGAGCTGGAAGCGCCGATCGGCCATCGTCCCTCCCTCGTCGTGCCCCGGCAGCCGGACGGCGCCGCGGGAGGTGCCACCGTCCGGCTGCCGGCTGGAGGAACGCTCGAGCACGGGTCGTCCCCGCGGGCCGGCCCGGCCCGGACCGCGGGCGGGACCGGCGCGGTGCGCATACGCTGGTCCGCCATGCCCACTCATGCGTCATCGGTTCCGGTGCTCGGCCGGCGCGCCCTCAACCGCGCCCTGCTGGCACGCCAACTGCTGCTCCAGAAGTCCGGCATGACCGCTCTGGAGGCGATGGAGCACCTGGTCGGTCTGCAGGCGCAGTCGCCCAAGGCCCCCTACGTCGGCCTGTGGACGCGGCTGGAGGACTTCCGCCACGACGAGGTCTCCGAACTTCTGACCTCCCGCAGGGCGGTCCGCATCGCCCTGTTGCGCGGGACGGTCCACCTGGTCAGCGCGCGCGACTGCCTGGCCCTGCGCCCCCTGCTCCAGCCGCTGTTCGACCGCGGCGTTCTCCCGACGTACGGCAAGGACCTCGCCGGTCTGGACCCCCGCGAGGTCGCCGACGCGGGCATGGCCCTGCTCGCGGACGGCCCGCGCAGCGCGGCGGAGCTGGGGAAGCTGCTGCGGGAGCGGTGGCCCGACCGGCCGGCGTCCGTGCTGGCCAACGTCTTCCGCTTCATGGAGGCCCTGGTGCAGACCCCGCCCCGCGGGGTCTGGGGGGCGTCCGGCCAGCCGGTCTACGCCCACGCCGAGGAGTGGCTGGGCGGCCCCCTGGACGACGGGGCCTCGCCGCACTCCATGGTCCTGCGCTATCTGGCCGCCTTCGGCCCGGCCACCGTGCAGGACATCCAGACCTGGTCGGGGCTCACCCAGCTGCGTGAGATCACCGAGGAGCTCCGCCCCCGGCTGCGGACCGCCCGCACCGAGGACGGCGCCGAGCTCCTGGACGTCCCCGGCGCCCCGCTCCCCGATCCCGACACCCCCGTACCGCCGTGCTTCGTCGCCGAGTTCGACAACCTGATCCTGTCCCACGCGGACCGCTCCCGGGTCATCAGCGACAGGGCCCGCAAGGCGATATACACCAAGAACGCCCAGATCCCGGGGACGTTCCTGGTGGACGGCTTCGTGCACGGCAAGTGGAAGATCACGCAGCAGCGGCGCGCGGCGACCCTCACCCTCACCCCCTTCTCGCCCCTGCGGGCCGCGGACGCGCAGGCCCTGACCGCCGCGGGTGCCGAGCTGCTCGCCTTCGCGGCCGACCGGGCCGAGACCTTCGACGTCCGCATCGAGCAGCCGCTGGACTGATCCTCCGGCCGGGGTCCGCCCACGCGTCCGTCGAGTGCCGCTCAAGCGGCGCACGGAAGGCTCGCGACGGTATCGACGTCCTCTCCGGCGTCGTGGGCGGCGAGCAGTCCGAGGCGGCCGTCCAGGCGGCGGTGGGACGCTCGGTCCGCACTCCGCGGCGCGCTCTTCGGCCGGGCCGGCGACGGCCTCGGCGGCTTCCCGCGCCTGGACGTCATGGCCTCCGTCGTGCGGCAGGCCTCCGTCCGCCCGTTCGCCACCCACCACACCCCCGAGCAGACCCGGGCATGGAACCAGCACTTCAGCACCTGGCTGCACGAGGGGAAGTCCGTCCTCCCGCACACGATCGTCGAAGGCGGTCTCACCGAGGCCCCGGGCGCGCTGATGCCGATGCCGGCCGGCAGGTACGCCGGCGGCGTCGTGGTCAGGGCCGCCCGAGACCGGAAGGGTCACACCATGCCGACGCCACAGCCCACCGAAGAACTGGGCGCGCTCCTCTCACAGCCTCTTCGGTGGTCGCCGAGCGACACCGAGGAGGGGCTCGAACTCGCCTCCGTCGAGGTCCCCCTGGACTACGCCGATCCCGGCGGCCGGCGCATCTCGATCGCGGTCAGCAGGCGCCGGGCGGCGGACCCCGCCCGGCGGCGGGGTGTCCTGCTGTCGGTCCACGGCGGGCCGGGCGGTGACAACGGCCACGGCCGGATGATGCCGGTCGAGCTCCACCGGACCACCCCGCTGAACGAGGTCTACGACCTGATCGGCTTCGACCCTCGCGGCACCGGCGCCTCGACCCGGCTGGACGGCGAGGACACCCCCGCGCGGGCCGTCTTCGACTCGCGTCCCCCGGACTCGGCGTTCGCCCTCCTCACCGAGGACATGCGGGCCCGCGAGGAGGGGTGCCGGCGCGCCGGGGGCGAGCTGCGCCGGCACGTCAGCACCCGCAACACCGCCCGCGACATGGACCTGCTCCGCGCCGTCCTCGGCGAGGAGCGGATCAACTTCGTCGGTTACGCCTACGGCACGCTCGTCGGCGCGGTCTACGGCACCATGTTCCCCGCGCGTCTGGACCGCAGCGTGCTGGACTCCTCCGTCCACCCCGGCTGGGACTGGCGGCGGCAGTTCATGGCACAGGCCCTGGCCGTCCGGGAGAACGTGGACGCGTGGGCGGCGTGGGCCGGCGAGCGCAACGGCCGCTACGGCCTGGGCACCGACGCCGCGCAGGTGCTGGCCTCCGTCGAGGAGACCGCGTCCCTGCTGGCCGCCCGCACCCCGGACGCGTCGCTGCGCACCTCCTTCGACGGGATCATGGGCACCCTCGCCCCGCTGCGCCCGCGCTGGGACGTGCTGGCCCTGCTCGTCGGCGACCTCCACAAGGCCGCCGCGTCGGGGAGCACCGAGCAGGCCCGGGAGCTGCTCGCCGGGCAGTCGGCATGGCGCCCCGGCTCGGCCGCCGGCCAGGTGCGGGAGGCCGTGCTGGAGGCGGTGACCTGCGAGACCGACTGGCCCGCGGACCTGGAGGTCTACTACCGGGACATGCGGCGCTTCCGGGACGAGTGCCCCTACGGCTACGGCGTGCTGCGCGCCCAGCCGTGGGTGGGGACGTTCCGCTCGTTCACCCCGGCCGAGGAGGCCACCCGGGTGCGGCGCGAGGGGTATCCGGCCGGTCTGGTGGTCCAGGCCGACGGCGACCCGCTGGACCACCACGAGGGCGCGACGGCCATGGCCGAGCGGCTGGGGCACCGGCTGGTCCTGGTGACCGACTCCGGCGCCCACGAGATCTACGGGTTCGGCGGCAACGCCCTCGTGGACGAGCACGTCAACCGCTATCTGCTGGAGGGCGTCCTGCCCGGCGGCACGGTCCGCTGCCCGGGTGATCCCCGGCCGGACGTCCCGCCGGACGCGGAAGCGGTGTAGTCCGTGCGGGCCGCCGGGAGGCGGCGGCCCGCACGGGCACGGCACGTGCGAGGGGCCGGCCCGGGAGTGCGGAACTCCCGGGCCGGCCCCTCGCGGGCGCGGCCCGTTCAGCAGCTGGGGGTGGTGCTCACCCGCTGGACCGAGACCTTGGCCTCCACGCTGGTGAGGTAGGTGCCCACCGCGTCGTACACCCGGGAGGTGCCGGAGCTGTCGAACGTCCCGCTCTGCTGGACGGCCTTCTGGTTGACGTCCACGTAGCCCACGGTGGTGCCGTCGGCCTGGAACATCCTCTCCACGAGGCGGTAGGTGAAGGTGCCGTCACCGGTCTGGTTCCATATGCCCAGGCCCTGGCCGCCGCCGTCCGAGCCGTCGCCGGCGGTCAGGCAGACCAGACCGCCCCTGTGGAAGGAGACGGTGATCTGGCCGGACCCGTCGCCGTGGTCGACGGTGCCCCGCCAGGTGCCGACCGGGGTGGTGGCGGTGGTGGTACCGGCGGTGGTACCGGCGGTGGCGGCCCCCGGGGCCATGACCCCGACGGCCGCGGCCAGTCCGAGGACCGACAGTACGTTTCTGATCTTCCTGTTCACGGTGTTCCCCGTTCTCTCTGTTCGGCGGCGCCGGTTCCCGGCGCCTTTGCATGGGGGGGTTGGACGCGGCCGGGGCCGCGCCGTGGGGAGTTCGGTGCTCCGCCGCGCGTCAGCGCAGGGTGCGGCGGAAGGCGCGGAGTTCGGCGGCCAGGACCTCGGGCCGCTCCAGGGCCGGGAAGTGGCCGCCGTCCTCCAGGTCGCGCCAGTGGCGCAGGTCGGTGAAGCGCTCGCGGGCCCACGCCCGGGGCAGCCAGGCGTCCTTGGGGAAGACCGAGCATCCGGTGGGCACGTCGGTCGGGCGCATCGGCTCCTTGTCGAAGCTCTCCCAGAACAGCCGCGCCGAGGAGGTTCCGGTGTTGGTGAGCCAGTACGTCGTGACGATGTCCAGCAGCCGGTCGCGCGGCACGGCCTTCTCCAGGTCGCCGTCGTGGTCGGCCCACTCCCAGAACCTGTCGATGATCCAGGCGAGTTGGGCCGCCGGTGAGTCGGCCAGTCCGTAGCCGAGGGTCTGGGGACGCGTGCCCTGGATGGCCGCGTAGCCGGAGCGGTTCTTCCCGAACCCGGCCATGCGCGCCATGGCGGCCCGGTCCCGC
Organism: Streptomyces sp. ICN903; assembly: GCF_022015835.1. Lineage (NCBI taxonomy): Bacteria > Bacillati > Actinomycetota > Actinomycetes > Kitasatosporales > Streptomycetaceae > Streptomyces > Streptomyces sp. ICN903. The sequence continues at coordinate 26,168 of NZ_JAKMAY010000008.1, forward strand.
TCGTCCAGCTCGACCTCCCGCTCCGGCGGCCTGGCCAGGGGCATGGTGAGGTGGATGCCGGCCAGGTGCGCGGCGTCGGTGCTGCCCAGCGCGGCCGAGACCCACGAGCCCCAGTCGCCGCCGTGGGCGATGTACCGGTCGTGGCCGAGCCGGGCCATCAGCTCCGCCCACGCCTCGGCGGTGCGCTGGACCGTCCAGCCGGTCTCCCGCGGCCGGTCGCTGAACCCGTGGCCGGGCAGGGAGGGGCAGACGACGTCGAAGGCGTCCGCCGGGTCCTCCGGATCGGTGAGCGCGGCGATGAGGTCGAGGAACTCCACCACCGAGCTGGGCCAGCCGTGGGTCAGCAGCAGCGGCGTGCTCCCCGGGTGGGGGGAGCGCACATGCAGGAAGTGGATGCCCACACCGCCGATCTCGGTGCGGAACTGGGGCAGGGCGTTCAGCCGGGCCTCGGTGGCCCGCCAGTCGTACTCCTCGGCCCAGTACCGGCACAGCTCCCGGACCTGCTCCAGCGGTGCGCCCTGGGACCAGTCGTCCACGGTCTCCGCGTCCGGCCAGCGGGTTCCGGCCAGTCTTCGCCGCAGGTCGTCCAGAGCCGCCTGCGGAATCTCCACCCGGTAGGGCTCGATCGCTGCGTTCACCCTTCCGCCTCCTTCCTGCCGCTGTCCTCGCGGTGCGGCCCTCGTCACGGCGTCTCGTCACGGGGAAGCTAGAAGCAGCGGCTACAGCCCCGGTCGAGTCGGCCGGGACGGCAGCAGCCGCCCGATCTCCGCCTCGGACAGTCCGTTTTCGGCCAGGACCTCCCGGCTGTGCTCACCGCAGCGCGGCGCCGGGCCCGGCAGCCGTGCCGCCGTCCGGCCGAACCGCGGCGCGGGCGCGGGCTGGAGCAGCCCGCCGGCCTCGCGGTAGGTGCCCCGGTCCCGGTTGTGGGGGTGCTCGGCCGCCTCCGCCAGGGTCAGCACGGGGGTCACGCACGCCTCGGTGCCGTCGAACGCCTCCGTCCACTGCGCACGGGTCCGGGAGGCGAACCTGCGCTCGAACTCCCCTCGCAGGGCCGGCCAGTTGCCCTGGTCGCCGCGGTCGGGCAGGCCCTGCGGGTCCAGGCCGAGAACGGCCAGGAACTCCAGGTAGAACCGCTCCTCCAGGGCTCCGACCGCCATGTGGCCGCCGTCGGCGCACTCGTACACGTCGTAGAAGGGGGCGCCCGTGTCGAGGAGGTTGCCGCCCCGCTCCGGCCGCCACCGGCCGGCGTCGGCCATCGCCGTCAGCATGCCCAGCAGCGACGCGGTGCCGTCCACGATCGCGGCGTCCACGACCTGCCCGAGCCCGGAGTGCCGCCGCTCGTACAGCGCGGCCAGGATGCCCACGACCAGCGGCAGCCCGCCGCCGGCGAAGTCGCCCAGGAGGTTCAGGGGCGGTACGGGCGGGCCGCCGGCCCGCCCGACGGCGTCCAGCGCGCCGGTCAGCGCGATGTAGTTGATGTCGTGCCCGGGGGCGGCGGCCAGCGGGCCGGTCTGGCCCCAGCCGGTCATCCGGGCGTACACCAGGCGCGGATTGCGGGCGCGGCACTCCCGCGGTCCGACACCCAGCCGCTCGGCGACGCCCGGGCGGAACCCCTCGACCAGGACGTCGGAACGCTCCACGAGCCGCAGCAGCGCCCCGACGGCCTCGGGGTCCTTCAGGTCCAGGGCGACCGAGCGGCGGCCCCGGTCCAGCACCCGGTGCCAGCTTCCGAACGGCCGGTCGCCCCCGGGCCGGTCGACCCGGATCACCTCGGCCCCCAGGTCGGCCAGCACCATGCAGGCGAAGGGCGCCGGTCCGATGGCGGCCAGTTCCAGGATCCGCAGGCCGCTGAGCGGTCCGCCGCCGGTGTCTGTCTCCATGGCCGCGAAGCTAGGAAGCCGCTCTGCAGCGGCCCTTGAGCCGGCCTCGTACCGCCCGCGCGGGCGGGGGCGGTACGCGCGGCCCCGTCCGCCGGGATTCGACCTGTGCCCTAGCCGCCGTTCCTAGCCTCGGCCCACCCGTCTTCACGCCGCCGCCCGTCACCGCGACGGGACAGCGAGAAGGCCGTCAGTCAGCTGATCAGCAGGAGGAACCCGGATGACCACCAGCGCGATCGAAACCGGCGGCGAAGCCGAGACCGAGGCCAAGACCTTCCCCTACCAGCGCGCCTGCCCCTTCAGCCCGCCGCCCGAGTACACGGAGATGGTCCAGGAGGACGTCTCCCAGGTGACCCTGACGGGTTCCGGTCTGCGCATCTGGACGGTCACCGGCTACCACACCATCCGCCAGCTGCTGACCGACCCCAGGGTCAGCGCCTCGCGCAAGCACGCGAACTTCCCCTTCTACTTCATCGCCCCGCCCGAGTTCCGCACCGAGACCTCGTTCATCGGCTACGACGGCCAGGAGCACGTCAACACCCGGCGCAAGGCCGCCCTCACCTTCACCAGCCGGCAGGTGCGGAAGCTGCGTCCGCGGATCGAGGAGATCGTCGACGAGCACATCGACAAGATGCTGTCGATGTCCCCTCCCGTCGACATGCACCGGGTGTTCTCCCTCTCCGTGCCGATGACCGTCATCTGCGAGCTGCTGGGCATCCCCCAGGACAAGCACGACTTCTTCATCAAGCACGGCACCGCCCTGCTGGGCGGCCACAGCTCGGCCGAGGAGCGCCAGGCGGCCATCGTCGAGGTGAACGCCTACGTCGACGACCTCATCCAGCTCAAGAAGCGCGAGCCGGGCGACGACCTGCTCAGCAGGGCGATGGCCGACTACGCCTCCTCCGGCGAGGAGTACACCGACCGCGACCTGTTCAACATGGTCCGGCTGCTGATGAACGGCGGCCACGAGACCACCGCGAGCCAGATCTCCCTGGGCACCGCCTGCCTGCTGGAGAACCCCGACCAGCTCGAACAGCTCAAGGCCGACCCGGATCTGGTCAAGCCCGCGGTCGACGAGCTGATCCGGATCGCCACCATCGGCGACACCGCCGTTCCCCGTGTCGCCCTGGACGACATCGAGATCGGCGGCAAGGTCATCCGCAAGGGCGACGGAATCCTCTGCCTGGGGATGGCGGCCAACCGCGACCCGGAGGTCTTCCCGGAGCCCGACAAGGTCATCCTCAGCCGCGGCAGCCGCAAGCACCTGGGCTTCGGCCACGGCGTGCACCACTGCATCGGCGCGGACCTGGCCCGCCTGGAGCTGGAGATCGTGTGGAGCAGGCTGTTCCACCGCATCCCGACCCTCCGGCTGGCCAAGCCCTTCCTGGAGATCCCCCGCAAGGAGGGCGCGGTCATCTACGGCCTGTGGGAGCTTCCGGTCGCCTGGTGACCCACCGCGGTCCCCGCGCACGCCAGCGACAGTCCGACGAGCCCTACGAGCCCGAGGAGAGCTCCATGGCCAAGATCACCTACAAACACCCCGACGGCACCGACACCGTGGTGGACGTCCCGTCCCCGAACACCGTGATGCGCGGAGCCAAGATCAACGGCATCGACGGCATCGAGGCCCAGTGCGGCGGGTCGGCGCAGTGCGGCACCTGCCACGTCTACGTCGACGAGGCCAACACCCTGCCGCTGCCGCCGATGCACGAGTCGGAGGACGACGTGCTGTACGGGACGGCGTGCCCCCGCCGCCCCAACAGCCGGCTGAGCTGCCAGATTCCCGTCAGCGACGAGATCGACGGCCTGGTGGTGCACCTGCCGGAGGCCCAGTCCTGATGGCGGCCTTCCCGGCGTCTCCGGCGTCGTCCGTCGTCATCGTCGGGGCGGGCCAGGCCGGTGCGGACACGGCGGCGGCCCTGCGCGGCCGCGGCTTCCCCGGCCGCATCGCCCTGGTGGGGGAGGAGGAGGCGCTCCCCTACCGCCGCCCGCCCCTGTCCAAGGGATACCTCGGCGGCACGGCGGACGCCGGGGACCTGGAGCTGCTGCCCGCCTCCTCCTACGCGGACCAGGGCATCGACCTGGTGCTCGGCGACCGTGCCGTGCGCGTCGACCCCGAGGAGCGGTCCGTCGTACTGGACTCGGGCACGCGGCTGTCCTACGACCGGCTCGTCCTGGCCACCGGCGCCCGCCCCCGGCGGCTGCCCGTGCCCGGCGCCGGGCTGGAGGGGGTCATGACCCTGCGCGGCCTGTCCGACGCCGCCGCCCTGCGGGAGGCCCTGCACGGGGCCCTGCGCGAGGGCGGGCACCTGCTGGTCGTCGGCGGCGGTTTCGTCGGCCTCGAACTGGCCGCCACCGCACGGCGGATGGGGCTGGAGGCCACCGTGGTGGAGGTGGGGCCGCGGCTGATGGCCCGCTCCCTGAGCCCCGGCATGTCGGAGCACCTGCGCACGGAGCACCTGCGGCAGGGCGTCCGGGTCCTCCTGCACCGCGAGGTGACGGCCCTGCGCGGCGACGCCCGCGGACACGTACGGGTGGCGGAGCTGGACGGCGGGGAGCGTGTCCCGGCCGATGTGGTGGTGTTCGGCGTCGGGGTGCGCCCCGGCGCCGAACTCGCCGCCGCCGCGGGCCTGGAGGTCGGTGACGGCGTCCTCGTCGACCGGTGGCTGCGCACCAGCGACCCGGCGGTCCACGCGATCGGCGACTGCGCCCGCTTCCCCAGCGCGCGCTACGGCCGGCAGCTGCGTCTGGAATCGGTGCAGAACGCGTCCGACCAGGCCCGCTGCGCGGCCGCGGCGATCTGCGGGGACCCGGTGCCGTACGAGGCCGTCCCGTGGTTCTGGACGGAGCAGTACGCGATCAGGCTGCAGATCGCGGGGATCACCGACGGGCACGACCGCGCCGTGACCGTCGGGGACCCCTCCGGCGGCCGCTTCTCGGTGCTGTGCTTCCGCCAGGGGCGGCTGCTGGGGGCGGAGTCGGTCGGCCGGCCCGCCGACCACATGATCGTCCGCCGGCTCCTCGCGGCGGAGGGCGGCCCCGTCCTCTCCCCCGAGGAGGCCGCGCGTCCCGGCTTCGACCTGAAGGAGTACCAGGGCAGGCAGCGGCAGCCCGCCTGACCGCGTCCGTTCCGCCGGTTCCGCGCCGTCCGCCCCTTCCCGGGCCGGGCGGCGCGGAACCGGTTGTGCGCGACGGCCGGGCGACGGCCGGGCACAGCGGTTGGACAGCCGGAGGACAGCCGGGACCCACCCGGTACGGCCGGAGGGGGCCGGGGTCCGATCGGACCCCGGCCCCCTCCGGCCGTACCGGCGGACACCCGCCGCCCTCTCCTCGCCGCTACCCCTGCCGCACCGGGCCGAGCAGCGCCGTCGCGTAGCTGCCGCGCGCCGAGGTGTCGTACTGCAGCGCCACATGGCTGGCCGCCACGGTGACGTCCCGCCAGAAGCGCTGGAGGGGCTGCGCCGGCGCCAGGCCGCTGGTCCCGGCCCCGTGGACCAGCAGGTCCACGGCCTCGGTGAGCAGTTCGGCGGCGGTGGCGGCGTTCCGCTCGCTGTGCGCCAGGAGCTCCCGGGTGAACGCGCCGCCGTCGGCGGTGGCGGCGTTCCGCTCGATCAGGAGCCGGGCGGCGTCGATCCGGCCCGAGGCGCGCACCAGCCTCGTCTCGGCCGTCTGCGTGCGCCGCCGCCCCGTCAGCGTGGCGGCGAAGGCGTCCAGCGCCCCTGCCGCGGCGCCCGCCGCCGGGACGGCGAAGGCCAGCCCCGCGGCGGCCGGCAGCGGGACGTTGTGGACCGCCGCGGTGGAGTGCGCGTTGCGCCCGGAGAGCATCTCCATGCGGTCGAAGGACAGGTGCCCGGGCACCAGGACGTCCTCGACCACCACGGTGTGGCTGCCGGTGGCGCGCATGCCGATGCTGTCCCAGGTGGGGTGGACGGCGCAGTCCCGGGCGCGCACCGCGAAGAAGCGCATCGCGGGCGGGCCCCCGGCGGGCGGGCTCCCGGCGGGCGCCCCGGGCGCGGGCGCGGCCGCGCACAGCAGGACCCAGTCGGCGTGCTCGACGCCGCTGACGTAACCCCAGCTGCCGCTCAGCCGCCAGCCGCCGTCCACGGCGACGGCCCGGCCCGTCGGGGGCAGGCCGGCGGCGACGACGGTGTCGGGGCCGCCGCCCCAGATCTCGCGCTGGCCCTCCTGCGGGAGGTGGGCCGCGAACCGCGCCGAGTGGGCGGTGAGCGAGGCGATCCAGGCGGTGGACGGGCAGCTCCGGGCGATCGTGAGGACGGCTCCGGCCAGCTCGCCGAACGTCCCCTCGGTCCCGCCCCAGGCGGCGGGTACGAAGTGCCGGGCGAACCCGTGCGAGCGCACCGCGCCGACGACCTCGGGGGCGAGTGCGCCGCTGCCGTCGGCCTCGGCCGCGTGGCCGGCCGCGAGTTCGCGCAGTTCCTCCGCTCCCGCCGCCACACCGGCGGCGGGACGGGCATCGGTCCCGGCGGTCACCGCTGGACGGCCTTCTCGAACAGCTCAAGCGTCTCGCCCGGGCTGGGACCGTCCAGCGCGCGGTGGATCGCCTGCGCGTCGGGGCCGTGCTTGTGCAGCTTCACATGGGCCAGCTCGACCCTGGTCGTGGTCGCGTCGACGGGGGTGATCGTCAGCTCGATCTCGCTGGCGCGCTCGTCGTCGGGGATGGACTGCCAGCGGCCGTCGATCCGCCAGGTCATCGAGAGCCGGTGAGGGGGCTCCCAGGTGAGGATCCGTCCCCAGTCGATCTCGTTGCCCTCCGCGTCCCACTCGTAGTAGCGCCCGCCCACGCCCGGCTCGAAGGCGAGTCCGACGCGCTCGTTCTTCAGCAGGACGTGCGTGGGCGGCCACCAGTCCTCGGGCCGCTCGGTGAAGACCTTGAAGCAGTGCTCGGGCGTGGCCGCCACCGTCACCGACTTCCGTACGTCCGGGACCGACTGCTCGGGCTGACCGGCCATGTGGAGCCTCCTCGCTGCGTGTCTTGCGCACATCGGACGCGCACCACCGTCGCGGTCCGGGCTCGACGGGGTGTCGAGCCCGGCTCGAAACGCCGTGCGGCGCACGCCGGGCCGGTGCCGGTTCGGTGCCGTTTCGGCGCACGGCGGTTCGAGGGGGAATCGAGATCCGCGCAAGGCCCAGGGGTCACGGTCGTCGTCACCCAAGCCACCTCACGGAAAACGGGAGAGCACGATGACAGACGCAGGACGGCGGGTCGCCTTCGTCACCGGCGCCACCAGCGGTATCGGCCTCGCCGTGACCGAGCTGCTGGCCCGGCAGGGCATGGCGGTGTTCGGTGTGGCGCGCTCCGAGGAGAGCGTGAAGGCCATGGTCAAGCGGCTCCGCGCGGAGGGGGCGGAGGTGTCGGGCACGGTGTGCGACGTCTCCTCGACCGAGCAGGTGCGCGAGGCCGTCGCCGCGGCGGTGGGCGAGTACGGCCGGGTCGACGTCCTGGTCAACAACGCCGGCCGGGGCGGCGGCGGGGTCACGGCCGAGATCGAGGACGCCCTCTGGCTGGACGTGATCGACACCAACCTCAACGGCACCTTCCGCGTCACCCGCGAGGTGCTGGCGAACGGCCGCATGCGGGAGGGCGGCTGGGGGCGGATCGTCAACATCGCCTCCACCGGCGGCAAGCAGGGCGTGGAGCTCGCCGCCCCGTACTCCGCCTCCAAGCACGGGGTCGTCGGCTTCACCAAGGCCGTCGGCAAGGAGCTGGCCAAGAGCGGCATCACCGTGAACGCCGTCTGCCCCGGCTACGTCGAGACCCCCATGGCCCAGCGGGTGCGCCAGGGGTACGCGGGCCACTGGGGCGTGACGGAGGAGGAGGTCCTGGAGAAGTTCCAGGCGAAGATCCCGCTGGGCCGCTACTCCACTCCGGAGGAGGTCGCCGGCCTGGTCGGCTACCTGGTCTCCGACACCGCCGCGTCCATCACCGCCCAGGCGCTCAACGTCTGCGGCGGCCTCGGCAACTACTGATCCGGCCGGCGCACCGAGACCTTGGAGCCGCAACCATGAGGCGTGACAGCACCACACTGACCCCCGAGTCGGACATCGCGGCCTTCCGGTCGGCCATGGGGTGCTTCCCGACCGGGGTGGCGCTGCTCTCCCGGGGAAGCGGGGCCGCGGCGTCCGTCGTCACCGTCAACAGCCTGACCTCCGTGTCCCTCGACCCCCTGCTCCTGCTGGTCTGCCTGAAGTCGGACAGCCGGATGGTCCGGCGGGTCTCGGAGGCCGGGAGCTTCGCGGTGAACGTGCTGGACGAGACCCAGCGGGACCTGTCGGCCCTGTTCGCCCGCCCCGACCGCCCGTCGGGGGAGCCTGCCATGCGGCTGCTGGACGCCGTGGAGGGCGTCACCGGGAACGCGGTGCTGCCCTCCGCCGCCGCCTTCTTCGAGTGCCGGCTGCACGCGGAGTACGCGGGCGGCGACCACATGGTGTTCCTGGGCCGGGTCGTCGCCCTGCACCGCTCGACGCCGGACCGCCGCCCACTGCTGTTCCACCACGGCCGGTACGCGGCGCTCGCCTGAGGCGTCCGCCGGCCCACGACCGCACGGGAGTCCCCATGACCCTGTCCCTCGGCACCACCGCCTCCGGTCCCGCCGCCCCCGGTCCCGCGGCCTCCCCGGCCGCCGGCGCCCCCTTCCTGGAGGAGGTCGCCGACGGCGTCCACGCCTTCGTCCAGCCGCCGGGCGGCTGGTGCCTGAACAACGCGGGCCTGGTGACGGGCCGGCCCGGCGGCGAGGGCCCGCCCGTCCTGATCGACACCGCGGCCACCGAGGCCCGCGCCCGGCTGCTGCGCCGGGAGGTGGAGCGGGTCGCCCCGGACGGGCCGGGCATCGTCGTCAACACCCACTTCCACGGCGACCACACCTTCGGCAACAGCCAGTTCACACCTCGGGCGGTGGTCGTCGCGCACGAGGGCACCCGCGCCGACAGCGCCGAGGCGGGGCTGGGGCTGTGCGGGCTGTGGCCGGACGTGGAGTGGGGCGACGTCCCGCTGACCCTGCCGACGCTGACCTTCCGCGACGGGCTCACCCTCCACGCCGGGGGCCTGCGTGTGGAGCTGCTGCACCTGGGCCCCGCGCACACCGCCGACGACACGGTGGCGTGGGTGCCCGAGCGCGGCGTGCTGTTCACCGGCGACCTGGTCTGGTCGGGGGTGACGCCGTTCGTGCTGATGGGCTCGGTGACCGGTTCGCTGCGGGCGCTGGAGCGGATGCGGGCCCTCGCCCCGCGCGTGGTGGTCCCCGGTCACGGGCCGGTGGGCGGGCCGGAGCTGCTGGACGCCACCGAGGCGTATCTGCGGTGGCTGCTGCGCGTCGCGGAGGATTCCGCGCGCGACGGGCTGCCACCGCTGGAGGCGGCGCGCCGCGCGGACCTGGGCGGCTTCGCCGGGCTGCTCGACCCCGAGCGCCTGGTCGGGAACCTGCACCGCGCCCGCGCGGAGCTGGAGGGGCTGCCGCCGGGGGCGCGGATGGACGTGGCCGGCCCCTTCGGGGAGATGGTCGCGTACCACGGAGGACTGCCGGACTGCCACGCCTGAGGCGGCGTGCCGGATCCGGCGGGGAGGAGATGACGATGATCACCGATGCGCCGGAGCGTGAGCCCCTGGAACACGACTTCGGGGACACCCCCGTTCCCCTGCTGGCCGGAGAGGAGGACGACGCGTCCGAGCCGCACATCTGGCGGGGCATCGACTGACGGGCCGTCCGGAGGCCCCGGACGGAAGCGGTGCGTGCGGCATCACGGCGGTGGCCCCCCGAATCCCATCGGGGGGCCACCGCCGTGATGCCGTTCGCCGTACCGCGCGCCGCTCGGGCCGGGCCCGGAAGGCGCCTTCAGGAGGCGGGGAGCTCCACGGGGGTGTCGCGGTGGATGACCCGCGACCTCGTGAGCAGTTCGCCGTCGCGCCGCACCAGCACGTCGTCGACGGTGAAGGTCGGCTGGAAGGAGACCTTCCCCTCGCGGTCGGTCTGGGTGACGAGCGTGTAGTACGACACCCGCAGGGTGTCCTCGTCCTCGGGGTCGGTCTCGATCAGCAGGTGGTCGAACCAGTGCCGGACGGCGATGTCCCGGTAGCGCGGCAGGTTCGCCCGCATGCCCGCGACCATCCGCTCCCGGCCCTGCGCCCGCTCGCCGTTGGCGTGCACCACCACGCCGTCGTCGGTGAAGGTGTCCGCGAAACCCTCGATGTCCAGGGCGTCCACGCGGCGCATCTGCCGCGCGTAGAACGTCTGCACCTCCGCGTAGAGGTCCCCGGTGACCTTGCTCCTGGTTGCCTGGACCGCCTGAGACACGGCGACTCCCTTCGATGACGGCCTGCGCCGCCGAAGGCCGGCGGCGCGATCGCCACCACGCTGCCGCGTCCGGCTTCAGCACCGCTGGAGACCGGCTCGCACGGCCGCCCGGCTCGTACGTTCCGGCTCGCACGGGCCGCGCGGGCCGGGCGGGTCATTCGTCGCGCACCACCACGGCGAGCTGCGCCCGGCCGCGGACGCCGAGCTTGCGGTAGATGCGGGTCAGCCGGGCCTCGACGGTCTTGACGCTGAGGAAGAGCCTGGCCGCCGCCTCCTGGTTGCTCGCCCCCTGCCCGACGAGCAGGGCCAGGCGCCGCTCCGCCTCGGTGAGTCCCTCGGTGAACCCGGCCGGCCCGCCGGGGAACGGATCGGCCCCGCCGCGTGGCGGGGCGCCGCCGGCCAGCCGCGCCCAGGGCCGGGCCCCGACACGGTCGAACACCCCGGCCGCCTCGCGCAGTACGGCCTGCGCGGCCGCCCGGCGCCTGCGGCGGCGCTCGGTGCGCGCCAGCGCCAGCAGGGTGCGTCCGGCCTCGATGGGCAGCCCGTGCCCGGTGAAGCGGCCGGCGGTCTCCCGCAGCAGTTCCGCCCCCGCGTCCGGATCGCCGGTGGCCGCCAGGTACTGGCCGCGGACCCGGTCCAGCGCCGTCAGCACGGTGGTGCGGCCCAGCCGCCGTGCCACCGGGGTGACCTCCGCCAGCAGGTCGGCGGCCCTCTCCGGCTCCCCGCCGGCCACGTACGCCTCGGCCAGCTCCTCGTGCCAGCGCAGGACGGACGGGTCGGTGGCCAGGGCGGCGATCGGCAGGTCGCGGATGCCGCCGAGCGTCTCCAGGGCCAGGGCGGTCTCGCCCATGGCGAGCTGTACGCGCCCGAGCGCGTACAGGGAGCAGTGCACGAAGACCTGGTCGCCCTCCTCCTGGGAGGCGCGCAGGCTGCGGCGGGCGTAGTCGGCCGCGCGCCGGAAGCTGCCGCCGGCGGTCTCGGCCAGCGCCGCGCTGTACCACAGCGGCCCCGGGGAGAACCCGGCCTCCAGCGCGATGGACACCGCGCGGCGGGCGTGGGCGAGGGCCGCGGCGCACTGCCCCTGGCGGGCCTCGACCTCGGCCAGCGAGCGCAGCGCCACCACCAGGTCCTCGGTGGTTCCCAGCCGTTCGAGCTCGGGCAGCAGGGCGAGCAGTCCTTCGCGCGCCTCGGTGAGCCGGTCGTCGAACAGGGCGTGGCGGTAGGCGAGCAGCCGCGGCCCGTTGCGCAGCGCGGGCGGGAGCCCCTCCCGCCACACGGTCAGGGCCTCCTCGGTGTGCGCCTCGGCCTCAAGCTCCCCCAGGGCGCGGCTGATGCGGGCGCGGGCGGTGGCCGCCAGTACGGCGGTCTCCCGGTCCCCGGCGGCCAGGGCCAGGCGGTACGCCTCCTCGGCGGTGGCGCGGGCCGCGACGCTGTCGCCGTCGGCCAGTTGCTGCTTCCACACCAGCCGGACCAGCACGGCCGCGCGCATCGACGGGTCGTCGCCGGCGTCGGCCAGGGCGTGGGAGAAGGTCTCGTCCAGGTCGCCCAGGCTCTGGAAGGCGGTGTCCAGGATGGCGAGCCGGGCGCTCAGCCGGGCGGCGGGCGGCACATCGCGGGCGAGGATGGCGTCGGCGGCCCGTTTGGACAGGTCGGGCCGGGCGGCGCGGGCCGCGTCGGCGGCGGCCCCCAGCAGCCGTGCCACCTCCTCCTCCGGCCGGCCGGCGGGGGTGCGTTCGGCGGCGAGCAGGCCGAGTTCGGCCGCCAGGGCGCGGTCCCCGCGGCGGCGGCAGGCTTCCAGGGCCCGGTCGAGCTCCCCGGCCATCTCCGCGTCGGCGTCGCGGGGGTCGGATGCCAGGGCCCGGTGGCGTACGGCCTGCACGGGGTCGCCCACGGCGTCGGCCAGGGCGGTGTGGCAGGCGGCCCGCTGCGTCCAGTCCGCCTCGGCGGCCAGGGTCGCGGGCACCACCTCGGCGGTGAAGGCGACCGCGCCGTCCTCGCCGACGGTGACCAGCCCGGCCCGTTCGGCGGCCGCGAGGTCCGCCTCGGCCGAGGCCCGGCCCGCCCTGCGCAGCACGGTCGTGGTCGGCCCGGTGGTCAGCGCGGCGAGCAGCAGGGTGGGGTGCGCCTCGGCGGGCACCTCGGCCAGCATGTGGCGGGCGGCGGCTCGGGCCTCGCCGCCCGGCGGCAGTTCGTCGGCGTGGTGGACGAAGGTGCGGGCGCCCGCCAGGGAGCGGCCGATGGCCAGGGCGAGCCTGGGGTTGCCGCCGCTGGCCCGGTGGATGCGGCCGGCCAGACGGGCGGGGAGTTCGTGGTCGGCCAGCAGCGCGGCGATGTGGTCGGCGCCGAGCGGCGGGACGGGGACGACGCGGGGGCCGGTGTGGCCGAAGAGGTTCTCCGCGTGCAGCGGGCTGGTGTGCTGCCGTTCGGCCACCAGGGCCCGCACCGCGGGCGGGGCCTTGTGCAGGGCGAAGCGGAGCAGGGCGGAGCTGTCGGGGTCCAGCCACTGGGCGTTGTCCACCACCAGCAGCACCGGCCCCTCGGCGGCGAGCAGGCGCAGCACCTGGGCCACGGCCAGCCGCAGGGCGACGCGGTCCTGTCCGGCGGCGGGCGCCTCCGTCTCGCGGCGGGCCACGGCGACGGCCGCGCGCTGGGGCCGGGGCAGCTCCCTCAGGATCTCCTCGGGCACGTCGTCCAGCAGTCCGGCCGCGCCGGCGCCGGGGATGCCCCGGTCCTCCTCCTCCGGGGCCAGCCACAGGACGGTCTCTCCGCGTGCCCGGCGTTCCTGAGGCCTGACCACGGCGGCGACCAGGGCCGTCTTGCCGATGCCCGGCGGGCCGGTGAGGGCGGCCCTGCCGTGGTCGCGCAGGGTCCGCTCCAGGTGGTCCAGCAGATCGCCGCGCCCGACCAGTGCCGGACGGGGGGTCTCCCGTTCCAGACCCATAAACCGCCTCCGGTCGTGTTCATGCCCGTGCTCCGCGAGGATACGGAGGACACGGGCTACCGGTCGATGGTCTTCGGCGTGGACGTTCGACGGTTTTTCGACGGAGGTTCCGGCGGCCTCCCGTGCGGTTGCGGTGGGCCGGCCGCCGGGAAGCCGTCAGGGCCTGCCGGCGGGTGCAGCGCCGGCAGGCCCTGGTTCGCCGGCCGTGCGGACCGTCTCGGTGGAGGTCCGGATCAGCGGCCGGAGGTCCCCGGTGGGGGCGGGGACCGTCGGTGGGGACCGTGCGGGGCCCGCCCCGTCAGGTGGACGGGCCCCGGTCCGGTGGCCGTCCGGGCCGGCCGGTCCCGGCCCGTTCGGGCCGGTTCCGGTCGCTCCCGTCCGGTGGCGGGCGGTTCGCTCAGAAGGTCAGGCTCCAGGAGTCGATGTAGCCGGTGTCTCCGGCGTAGACGTCCTTGACCCGCAGCTTCCAGGTGCCGTTGGCGAGCACCGAGGAGGCGTCGACGGTGTACGTGGCGATCACGTTGTCGGCGCTGTCGTAGGCGGCCTCCTTGAGGGTGGCGTAGCGGCCGTCGGGGGCGACCAGCTCGATGACCAGGTCACCGCGGTAGGTGTGCTTGATGTCGACGTCCACCCGCAGGTCGGCCGGCGCGTAGCCGCTGCGGCCGCTCACCGCGATCGAGGAGGTGACACCGGTGGCGTTGCTGTCCGGGATGGAGACGTTGGCGCTGTTGGTGTAGGTGTCGCCGGCCGGGGGCTCCTCGTCCCCGCCGCCGCTGTCGCCGCCCGCGGCCGCGACGGTCGCGGCGGCGTCGGCCAGACCGGCGCCGCAGCCGCCGCCGCAGGTGCCGGGCAGGGTGCGGGCATTGGACTTGATCAGCTGCTCGATCTGGGCCGGGCTCAGCGAGGAGTTGGCCGACTTCATCAGCGCGGCCAGGCCGGCGATGTGCGGGGCGGCCATGCTGGTGCCCTGGTAGTAGGCGTAGGTCTCGCCGGCGGGCCGGGTGGAGCCGGAGTCCACCGTGGAGAGGATGCCGTTGGTCCGGGTCGCGGTCTCGCCGCCGGGGGCGGTGATGTCGATGATCGAACCGTAGTTGGAGTAGGAGGCCCGGTTGCCCTGGCGGTCGCCGGCGGCGACGGTGACGACGTTGGAGCAGTTCGCCGGGACGAAGCCGGAGGCGTTGGTGTTGCTGTTGCCCGCCGCGACGACGACCGTGGTGCCGCGGCCCACCGCTCCGTTGATCGCGTTCTGGTAGGTGCTGGAGCAGGTGCCGCCGCCGCCCAGGCTCATGTTGATCACGTCGGCCGGGGTGGGGTTGGCCGGGACGCCTGAGACGGTACCGCCGGAGGCCCAGATGATGGCGTCGGCGATGTCGGCGGTGGTGCCGCCGCACTTGGCGAGCACGCGGACGGGCTGGATCTTCGCGCCGTAGGCGATGCCCGCGATGCCCTTGCCGTTGTTCGTCGCCGCGGCGATGGTGCCCGCGACGTGGGTGCCGTGCCAGGAGGAGGGGCTGTCGTAGGTGGCGCCGCACTCGCCGGCGTAGAACCAGTCGCCCTCGTCGGCGGGGTTGCCGTCGCGGCCGTTGCCGTCCCGCGCGTTGGTGGCGTTGGAGACGAAGTCGTAGCCGGAGACGATGTTGGCGGCGAGGTCGGAGTGGGCGACGTAGCCGGTGTCCAGGACGGCGACGACCGTGCCCTGGCCGGTGGACCTGTCCCAGGCGCCGGGCACGCGCATGCCGGCGGTGGACTCGAAGAGGTCCCACTGGCTGCTGTACCGCGGGTCGTTGGGGGTCGCCATCGCGTACACACGCGTGTTGGGCTCGGCGTAGGCGACGTCCGGGTCGCTCTCGAAGGCCTTGACGATCTTGTTGATCTCGGCCTGCGAGGTCTTGCCCTCCACCTCGTACAGGGCCGCTCCCGTGGCCAGGCGGCGCTCGAACTTCAGCTTCTGCCCGGTCTTCCTGCCCTTGGCCCTGGCCTCGGCCCTCGCCTCGGAATCGGACTCGGCCGCGCTCGGGGACGCGCCTGCTGCCTTGGTCTCGGTGCGGTTGTGGTAGGCGACGATGACGCCGTCCGCGGGTGCCTCGGGGAGTTCGGTGCGCTGCTCGCCGGCCTTGGGTGCGGTCTCCCCCGCCTGCGGGGCCGCGGTCGCGACGGACGCGGTGGCGGCTCCGGTCATGAGGGTGGCGGTCGCCGCCAGCACTGATATCAGTCTTCGCCTTGGGGCCTTCACGGGGGGTCCTTTCGAAGCTGCCCGGGCGGGCCGGGCAGTGGGGGTGCCTGGTGCG
>NZ_JAKMAY010000080.1:0-20749 GCF_022015835.1 Streptomyces sp. ICN903
GCCCCCCACCCGCGCCCGGGGCGCACGCCGGGGGAGCCGGCGGCGGGCACCCGCCGCCGACTCCCCCCCCGCACGGCGCGCCCCGGCAGGGCCGGGATCGCGTGGGGACGCGTCCGGAAGCGGGTCCACCCGAGCGCCGGATCCGCTTCCACGGGGCGGGCCGGGCCGCCTGTATGTCACAGCCCCGGTGACCGGGGCCGTGAGTACCGCGCGGACGGTCCTGCCACCGGGCCGCGGACAGGCCGGGGACGGGCCTGGGAGGCCGCCCCGGCCGCCGCGTCCCGCCACCCCGCCGCACCGCGCGGCCGGCGATCCCCGCGGCGGCCGGGGGCTCCCTTCCCGGCGCACGGGAAGTCCTCCGGGGTCGCCCACGGCCCCGGAGCGACGGCCCCGGGCCGCTGGAGGACGCGTCCCGCGCCGCGCGGGTCACCCCTCCTCGGGGAAGGACGCCTTCAGCTCCTCGCGCATGGAGCGCTGGAAGGCGGTCACCAGCGCCTGCACGATCATGGGCTGCATATGAGCCGACAGCGTCCGCATCGTCTCCACCTGCTCGGGGTCGGACTCCCGCCGCCGGTAGGGCTCCCAGACCTCCTCCTTGAACATCCTGCTCAGCTCGCGGGCCGCCTCGCGGCTGTGCTCCAGGACCACCTCGCGCGCCGCCAGCAGCGTCTTCAGCGAGACGGGCACCTCCAGCAGCCGCACTCCCAGGTGCAGGATCACCGGGTCGATCCGGAAGACGTCCGGGTCGTCGGTCCGGGCCAGGACGTTCATCGCCGCCAGCCGGTCGAGGTCGTCCTCGGTCAGAGGCCGCCCGGCCCGCCGCTCCAGCTTCTCCCTGGTGGCCTCCGCCTCGGCGTCCGGAGCCCAGGAGGCCACCAGGGCCCGGTGCAGGGCCAGGTCCTCCGGGCTGAGGTCGGGGGGCAGCTGCCGCAGGTAGCGTTCGATGGCCGCCAGGGTCATCCCCTGGTGCTGCAACTCCTCGATCAGCGCGAGCCGCGACAGATGGCCGGGCCCGTACCGCCCCACCCGCCGCGGCCCGATCTCCGGGGGCGGCAGCAGCCCGCGGGTGGAGTAGAAGCGGATCGTGCGGACGGTGACGCCGGCGCGCGCGGCCAGCTCGTCGACGGTCAGGGAGGCAGCCGGATCCATGTCGGACAGTATTGCTGTCTCACCACAGCTGCGAAACCTCCCTCGGCCTGCCCCGTCCCGGCGCCTCAGGGGCGGATGGCCGCGATCCAGTGGGCGAAGGGGAGTTCCCGGCCCCGGGTCAGGCCGGTGAAACCGGCCGCGGCGATCATCTCCCGGTGCCGGCCGGTGGGCCCGCGGAAGTCCGCCACCAGCAGGCGGCCGCCCGGCCGCAGTACGCGGAACATCTCGGCGAAGGCGTGCTCGCGCCGGTCGGCGCGGACGTGGTGGACGGCGAAGCTGGTGACGACGGCGTCGAACGAGCCGTCCCCGGCGTCGAGTTCCTGGGCCGTGCCCAGGGCGAACGACGCGCTCACGCCCCGCCGGGCGGCCAGGCGGCGAGCGTGCTCCACCATCGGCTTTGACGGATCGACGCCGAGCGCGGCGCCGCCCGGTGATGCGGCCGCGGCGACCGCGAGGGTCAGCGCCCCGGTGCCGCAGCCGACGTCGAGCACCCGGTCGCCGGGACGGACCCCGGACCGTTCGGCGAGCCGCTCGAACAGCCGGCGGCGCACCAGGGGCAGGGCGAGCGAGCTGAACAGCTCGTAGCGCCGGGGGTGGTTGATGAGGAGGCCGGGCCTGTCGGCCGCGGTTTCGGGCATGGCGGTTCCCCCAATAACTTAGTGGTGACTAATGACATTGACCTTAGTCGTCACTAAGTTCCTGGGCAAGCGGACGGATACGATGGGGCCGTGCCCCAGCAGGAACCGACCACCACCCCCCGCCGCGCCCGGCTGAGCGCTGCCGACCGCAAGGCGTCGATCCTGGAGGCCGCCACCACCGTCTTCGCCGAGGTCGGCTACCGGCGCGGCCGGACGGCCGAGATCGCCGCCCGCGTCGGCGTCAGCGAACCGGTGGTCTTCCAGAACTTCGGCTCCAAGGCCGTGTTGTACGCAGCCGTGCTCGACCGGGTGGCCGACTGGGTCGGCACAGGACTGCGCGAGGAGCTGGACACCTGCTGCGGCGGCTCGGTGGCCACCCTGCTCGACCACGTCCTCGCCCCCGGCCACATCGACCGGATGCACGCGCGCGGCAACCTGGGAGCCCTGCTGGCCGACGCCGCCGCCCTCGCCGAGGAGCCCTTGATCGCCGAGGCCTACGGCCGCTGCACCCGCCGCCTCGCCGATGAGCTGACGGCGCTGCTGGCCCAGGGGCAGCTGGCGGGTGAGATCGCGCCGGGGCTCGACCCGGCCGCCGGTGCGTGGTGGCTGCTGTCGTTCGTCGCCTCGCACCGCTTCCGCGGCACCGCCCTTCCCGAGGAGTCCCGGACGGAACTGGAGAACGGGATCGCGCAGCTGACCCGCCGCATGCTCACCGACGGCGCGGGCCACGGGACGCCGTCCGGGAGCTGAGCGGCGGAGCGTCCCCGGGCCGCCGCGGCCCGTCCCGCGCCGCACGGGGCGGCGCGGGGGCGTCGGGGCGGCCGGCGACCAGGTCCGACAGCCGGTCCCACATCCGCATCACCGGCTCGCGCAGCCGCCGCTCGCGCCGGACCGCCCGCTCCAGCTTGCGGGCCCGCCGGCCGCCCGGCCCGCGGTAGCGCCACCGTGCCCAGGGGGCGTCCGGCCGGGAGAGGCGCACCGCGCTCACCACGAGCAGGACGGGAAAGAACAGACCGAGGAAGCCCGTCCAGAACTTGCCCTTGAACAGGGTGACCGCGACCAGCCCGAAGTTGAACACCGCCAGACCGGAGCCGACGGCCCACTCCGCACCCCCCTCGCCGACGGCGTCACCGATGTCGCTCACGAAGACCGGACGCTCGCCGATCAGCAGCAGCCCGAGGGCCGCGAGCGCCACGAACACCGCCTCGACCGACAGACGCCCCTCCTGCGTCCAGTAGACGTCGCGCAGCCGCAGGATCAGGGCGAACTCGTCGAGCACGAGGGCCGAGCCGACGCCGAACAGCGCGGCCGCGGCGGCCCGCCAGCCGGTGAGGCCGGCCGGGACGGCGAAACCGACGGTCCCGCCGAGCAGCATCATCACCACGCCGAACACCACGTGGTGGATGTGCAGCCCGCCGGGCTCGACGTTCCCCGGCCACCGGCGGACCCCCGCCCTGATCATCCGGGTCGAGAACCGGATGGACGCGAATCCGGCGATCATGCCGGTGAAGAAGCAGAACAGGGGCAGCCGGCCGGTCTCCACGATGGTCTGCCGGAACCATTCGCCCACGTCGGCCTCGCTCACACGCTGCCGGACGGGATCGCGTACGGCCGACGGAACGAGCCGGCCGGGGCGGCGAGGACCGCCCGCCCCGGTCCCGTCCCCTGCCCTTTCCCAGGCTACGCCGCCCGTCCGCCCCCGTCCGTCCGCTCGCCTTCCCGTCCGTCCGGAGCCGACCGGTCCGGGGAAGCCCGTCCCGGCGACCGCCCCGGAAGCGGACCGGCTACAGCGGATCGGTCTCGGACAGCGTCCCGTCCAGCAGCAGCCAGCGGGTGATGCCGATCTCCCGCAGGAACGCCACATCGTGGCTGGCCACGACCAGCGCGCCCTCGTAGCCCTCCAGGGCGGTGGTGAGCTGCCGCACGCTGGCCATGTCGAGGTTGTTCGTCGGCTCGTCCAGCATCAGCAGCTGCGGCGCCGGCTCGGCCAGCATCAGCGCCGCCAGCGCCGCCCGGAACCGCTCGCCGCCCGACAGCGTCCCGGCCGGGCGGTTTGCCCGCGCGCCCCGGAACAGGAAGCGCGCCAGCCGTGCCCGGACGCGGTTCTCGGTCGCCCCCGGCGCGAAGCGCGCCACGTTCGCCGCGACCGACAGCGCGTCGTCCAGCACGTCCAGACGCTGCGGCAGGTACCGCACCGGGACGTGCGCCACCGCCTCGCCCGCCGCCGGCTCCAGCTCCCCGGCGACCGTGCGCAGGAGCGTGGTCTTGCCCGCGCCGTTGCGCCCGACCAGCGCCACACGCTCCGGACCGCGCAACTCCAGCTCCGCACGGGCCCCGCAGCGCAGCTCAAGAGCGCGCAGCGTCAGGACGGTACGGCCGCGCGGCACGGCGGTGTGCGGCAGGTCGACGCGGATCTCGGCGTCGTCCCGCACCGCCTCGGCGGCCTCGTCCAGCCGCTCCCGCGCCTCCTCCAGCCGCTCCTCGTGCAGGATGCGGTGCTTGCCCGCCGAGACCTGCGCCGCGCGCTTGCGCGCTCCCGCCACGATCTTCGGCAGCCCCGCGGTGGCGGCGGCCTTGCGGCCCTGGCGCATCCGCCCGGCGAGCTTGTCGTGCGCCTCGACCAGATCGCGTTTCTGCCGCCTGACGTCGGCCCTCGCCGCGCGGACCGCCCGCTCGGCCGCCTCCTGCTCGGTGGCCAGAGCCTCCTGGTAGACGTCGAAGTTCCCGCCGTACCACTGGACCCCGCCGTCGCGCAGATCGGCGATCCGGTCCATGTGACGCAGCAGTTCGCGGTCGTGGCTGACCACCAGCAGCACCCCGTTCCAGGAGCGGACGGCCTCGTACAGCCGCCCGCGCGCGGAGACGTCGAGGTTGTTCGTCGGCTCGTCCAGCAGCAGGATCCCCGGCCGGGCCAGCAGCAGCGCGGCCAGCCGCAGCAGGACCGCCTCGCCGCCCGAGAGGTCGCCGATGGTGCGGTCCAGGCCGATGTGCCCCAGGCCGAGCTGCTCCAGGGCCGCGCGGGCGCGCTCCTCCACGTCCCAGTCGTCGCCGACGGCCGTGAAGTTCTCCTCGCTCGCGTCCCCGGCCTCGATGGCGTGCAGCGCGGCGCGGACCTCCGCGATGCCCAGGGCCCGGTCCACGCGCAGCGCGGTGTCCAGATGGACGGTCTGGGGAAGGTGACCCACCTCGCCGGTGGTGCGCACCGACCCCTCGGCCGGGGTCAGCTCGCCCGCGATCAGCTTCAGAAGGGTGGACTTGCCGGCGCCGTTGAGGCCGACCAGCCCGGTGCGGCCGGGACCCGCGGAGAACTGGAAGTCCTCCAGCACGGGGGTGCCGTCCGGCCAGGCGAAGCGCACCCCGGTACAGACGACGGACGGATGGGACGGTGCGGGGGAGTGGGAAGGGGAAAGCGCCACACGGGCCTCCTGCTGCTCTCGGTACGGAAAGGGAGCGACATGCGGGAGGCACCGGGAGGGGGCGCCGTACGACGAGGGGGAGCGCGCGGGAGGCGCGGAACCGGAGTCCCCGGACGGGGACGGTCCGGCCGGCGGTCACGGCCCGGTCGCTCCGGGGGGCGGCTCACAGCCCGAGGTCGTCGCACATGCGGACACCGCGCGGACGTACAAGCGTCCGGCGGTCCGGTGCCTCATGACCTCAGGCGAGCAACGGCCTTCTCCGATCGACGACGACAGGGCCGGAAAAGACGTTAGGACGTGCCCGGCGGGGCCGCAAACGGTTTTCCGCCGTCGTGCCTCATGCCCGGACCCAGGCCCTGTGCCGCCTGCGCGCCGCCGATGTGCCGCCGGACGCGCGAACGGGCGGGCGACCGGACGAGCCGCGGTGTTTACCGCCGCCCGCGGGTGTGCTGTGCTGCGGCGTATGGACCGTACCAACGGGCTCACCGACGAGCCGCCCGCCACGTACCCCACCGTCCCGCACCGGCCGCCGCACGTCCCCGCCGAGGAGGCCGGGAGCCGCGCCCGCGCCTTCCACGACCTGATGGCCCGCCGCCGGACCGTGCGCGACTTCTCCGCCCGCCCCCTGCCCGACGGCGTCCTGGAATGGGCCATCCGCACCGCCGCCACCGCGCCCAGCGGGGCGAACGTCCAGCCCTGGCGCTTCGTCGTCCTCACCGACCCCGAACGCAGGGCGAGGCTGCGCGAGGCCGCCGAGGCCGAGGAGCGGGAGTTCTACGGCCGCCGCGCCTCCGACGAGTGGCTTGCGGCCCTCGCGCCGCTGGGCACCGACTGGCGCAAACCGTTCCTGGAGACCGCACCCGCGGTGATCGTGGTCTTCGAGGTCCACAAGGGGCCCAGAACCCCGCGCCCCTACTACACCAAGGAGTCGGTCGGCATCGCCGTCGGCCTGCTGCTGGCCTGCCTCCACCAGGCGGGCCTGGCCACCCTCACCCACACCCCCAGCCCGATGCGCTTCCTCAACGAGGTCTGCGACCGCCCGCCCGAGGAGCGCGCCGCGTACGTCATCCCGGTCGGCTACCCGGCCGACGGCGCACGGGTGCCCGACATCCGCCGCAAGGACCTGGAACAGGTCATGGTGCGGCTTTGACGCCTCCGGCCCGCGGCGCGTTCACGCCCGTCGCCCGGGAGCGGGCGGTCGGCGGTCTCGCCGACCGCCTCGCCGCCGCCGAGGCCGCCGACGGCTCGCCCTGGCTGCGCGCCGCCGTGGACGGCGCCCCGGCCGCCCGGCCGCGGGAGTGGGCGGACGGACTGGCCGAGGCGCTGCGGCTGCGCGGCCGCCCGGTGCACCGGGTGAGCGCGGCCGGCTTCCTGCGACCCGCCTCCCTGCGCCTGGAGTACGGCCACCGGGACCCGGACGCGTACTACGACCTGTGGCTGGACGACGGCGCCCTGTGGCGCGAGGTGTTCGGCCCGCTGAGCCCCGGCGGCACCGGCCGGGTGCTGCCCGACCTGTGGGATCCGGCCACCGACCGCGCCACCCGCAGCCCGTACGCCGAACTGCCGCCCGGCGGCGTGCTGGTGATGGACGGCCCGCTGCTGCTCGGCCGAGGCTTCCCCTTCGACCTGACGGTCCACCTGCTGCTCACCCCGGCCGCCCTGGCCCGCCGCACCCCGGCCGAGGAGCACTGGACGCTGCCGGCCTTCGCCCGTTACGAGGAGGAGGTGCGGCCGGGGCAGGCCGCCGACGTGGTCGTCCGCGCCGACGACCCCCGCCGCCCGGCCTGGACCGGCTGACCCGGCGCCGGCCGTACGGGCGGGGGCTCCCGTTCAGCCCCCGCCCGCCTCCGGTCCGCCGTACGGCGCGGGGAGCCCGTGCCCTGTGGTTGGCCGTTCCCGGGGCGGGGATGACGGGACGGGGGAGGGAGCATGTTCTCGTCGGTTCTGAAGCGTCTGGTGGCGGCCCTGGCCGGAGCGGTCCTCCTGGTGCTGGGAGGGGCGCTCGTCCCGGTCACGGTGCTGCTCGTCATGGATGTCGGGAAGGGGGAGGACCGCGACTTCGACGGCCGGGCCGATGCCGTGGTGTCCGGCGTCACCTCCACGGGAGGTTCGCCGGGCATGAGGGGGAAGGTGGTGAGGGTGTCGTACGAGGTCGAGGAAGAGCGCTACTCGGCCAGGCTGAGAGGCGGCGTCACGGGGCGGGCGCTGCGCGTCGGGGATTCCGTGGAGGTGGTCTACCGCGCCGAGAACCCCGGACGCCCCTACTCGAAGGACTACGCCGATCAGGGGCCGCCCGGCATCGGGACCGGGATCGTGGTGGCCTTCTGCGCCGCCGCCATGAGCACGGTCGCCCTCGGCGCGAGCTGGTTCCTCCTCTCCTTCGGGGCGGGCCGACGGAAGACATTCCTCGGGCCGTGAGGCAACGGCTGCCGGACGGCGGCGGCCCGGCGAGGTTCCCGGTCAACCCCCTTGCCGCAGGCCCGCGTCGACGGCGGACAGCAGTGTTCCGCGTGCGTCGTCGCCGTCCAGCGACCACACCATCACGCCCCCGAGGCCGTGTTCGCGGACGAAGGCGGCCTTGGCCCGCACCGTCGCGGCGTCGTCGAACGTCCAGAACGTCCGGCTGTCCGCGTCGTACTTCCACACCGCACCGGCGGTCCGGTCGCGGAAGACCCGGCCCGGCTGCCGGGCGACGTACCGGTAGGGCCGGCTCTCCAGTTCCGCACCGGCCGGCCGGTGCAGTCCGTGGCCGTCCGGCGGCACGTCCTTCCAGCCGTAGCCGTAGAACGGCACGCCCAGCACCACCTTCCGCGCGGGCACGCCCTGCGCCACGTAGGCGCGGGCCGCCTGCCCGGCGCTCAGCCGTCCGCTGGTGACGTTCCGGTTCCGCCCGGGGCAGAGGTTGGCGTGGTGGTCGGTCGGCCCTTTCGGGGACCAGGGGCCGGCGAAGTCGTACGCCATGACGTTCAGGAAGTCGGCGTGCCGGGCGACCTCGGCGGCCTCGATCCGGCTGCGCTTGGGCCAGTCCGGCGGGACCGCCGCGGTCAGCAGCAGATCGCGCCCGGAGTGCCGCTCCGCGGCGTCGAGCCGGCGGCGGAACTCCGCCATCAGCAGCGTGAAGTTGCGGGTGTCGGCGGGGCGGTGGCGGTGCCCGCCGGAGCCGGGGTGGGCCGGGTACTCCCAGTCGACGTCGATGCCGTCGAAGACCCCGGCCGCCGCGCCCGGTCCGCCCACGGGCCCGCCCTCGCCCGGCGCCTCGGGCAGGTCTCCCCTGACGAACAGGTCCACGCAGGAGGAGACGAGTTTCGCGCGGGACTCCTCCGTCAGCGCGGCGTCGGAGAAGTGCGCGGACTTCAGCGAGATCACGGTCCTCAGATGCGGATGGCGTCCCTTGAGCTTGCGCAACTGGTTGAAGTTGCCCTTGAGCCGCTGCCCGGGAGGGTCGGCCGCACCGTCGACGGACTCGGACGCGGGCACCGGGCGCCGGTAGTCCCTCCAGGCGTCCTTGCGGGGGTTGTCGTCGGACTCCACGCACACGCCCTTGTCCGACACCTGCCCGAAGGCGTAGTCGACGACGGTGAGCCTGGCCGCGGCCCGGTCGACGTCCCTGACGTGGAAGCCCTCCCCGGACCCCCAGGAGGGGAAGTAACCGACGCGTTCCCCGGCGGGCCGCTCGGAGGCGGTGGCCGGGGCCCCGGCCGGGACCGCGGCCACCGCGGCGGTGAGCAGCACCGCCAGCGCGCCCGCGGTGAACGAGCCGTTCCGGGGAAGGCGGGCGGGACGGGATGCGGCGGTCATGGGGCTCCCAGGTGTCCGGTTCGGTGGCCGGACCATGATCGGGACAAAGGGGCGCCCGTTCCACGACGCACTGGTCGGATCATCGTCAAAATCACCGCGACGGCCGTACGAGTGTCCTCCGAACGGGGCGCGGCCGTAAGGGAGTCCGCACGCGGCCGTAGGCCGCCCCGCCGGTCGGCGCCCGCCGGGCGGGCGATAGCATCCGCCCAATGCCCGGACGTAGCGCAGAGGCAGTCGCGCCTTCACATCATGGGGGAGGACGCCGGTTCGAATCCGGCCGTCCGGGCAGTCCGGCGGAGGTCCCGTAGCGCAGAGGCAGTCGCGCCTCCATGCCGTGGAGGAGGACGCCGGTTCGAATCCGGCCGGGACCGCCGTCCGAAGGGGGAGACATGGCGGAGGGCGGGGTCACCGATGCCGAACTCGCCGCGTTCGACCGCACGGTGGCACGCCTGCGCGCCCTGCCCGCCGACGACCCGGTGCGGCTGCGCGCCGAACAGGTCGCCGCCTCCTTCGCCCGCGACGGGCGGCTGCGCCGCAGGAAGGCACGGGACGAGCGCCACGCCGCCGCCGACGCGGCCGTCACCGCCTCCACCGCCACCGGATCGGACACCCGGCGCGAGGACGCGCCGCTGGAGACGGTTCCGCGGAGCCGGGAACCCGGCGTCTTCGCCCGCCCCCGCCGCTGCTACGTGTGCAAGCGCTCCTACCGCCGCGCCGACGCCTTCTACCACCTGCTGTGCCCGCAGTGCGCCGCCGACAACTCCACCCGCCGGCGGATGAGCACCGACCTCACCGGCCGCCGCGCCCTGCTCACCGGCGGCCGGGTCAAGATCGGCTTCCAGCTCGCCCTGATGATGCTGCGCGACGGCGCCGAACTGATGGTCACCAGCCGCTTCCCGGCCGACGCGCTGCGCCGCTTCGAGGCCGCGCCCGGCAGCGGGCGGTGGCTGGACAGGCTCACTGTCGTCGGCATCGACCTGCGCGACCCGCGCCAGGTCGTCGGCCTGTGCGAGCGGCTGCGTACCGACGGCCGGCCGCTGGACATCCTGGTCAACAACGCGGCCCAGACGGTGCGCCGCCCGCCCGAGGCGTACGCCCCGCTCGCGGCCGGGGAACGCGGACTGCCGCCGGACAGGGCTCTGTACGCCCCCGGCTACCGGCCGATGCCGGCGGCCGCACTGCCCCCGTCCGCGCTCGCCGGCGCGCTGCCCGAGTCCTCAGCGCGCCTCCTGCCCGGGACGCCGGAGGCGGTCGAGACGGACGAGGCCGGGCTGCTGCCCGACACCGCGCCGCGCAACTCCTGGTCCGCGTGCCTGGGCGAACTCGACCCGGCCGAGGTGCTGGAGACCCAGCTCGTCAACGCCCTCGCCCCCGCCCTGCTGTGCGACCGCCTGCTGCCGCTGCTGCTGGCCTCCCCGCACCCGCGCCGCTACGTCGTCAACGTCACCGCGGTGGAGGGCCGGTTCGCCGTGCGGAACAAGACCGCGCGTCATCCGCACACCAACATGGCCAAGGCCGCCCTCAACATGCTCACCCGCACCAGCGGGCCCGAACTGGCCGCCCACGGTGTGCACATGTGCGCGGTGGACACCGGCTGGATCACCGACGAGAACCCGGCGCCGAAGAGGGCCCGGCTGGCGGAGAAGGGGTTCCGCACCCCGCTCGACACCGTCGACGGCGCGGCCCGCGTCTACGACCCCATCGTGCGCGGCGAGGCCGGGTCGCCGGTCTCCGGCGTCTTCCTCAAGGACTACCGGGAGGCCGAGTGGTGACCGGGGGCGGGCCCGAGCCCGGGGACTTCGCCGGCATCGGCTCCGTCACACCCCGCCCCGCCGTCCGAGGCGGGCGCCTGACGGCCGCCGCCCGAGTCCTGGCGCCGTCCTCCGGGGCCGGAAGGGCCGGAAGGGCCGGAAGGGCCGGGAGAGCCGGGAGGGGCGCAAGGGGACGGAACATGCCGGTCCGGCCCCTGCCGCCCGCCCTCCGGACCGTGCGTCAGCCCTTGTGCCAGCGGGCCATCGCGAACAGGAACAGCCCGTACAGCGCCAGCCCCACGGCGACCGCCGCCAGCAGCCACGGGCCTGCCGGGGCGGCGGCGAGGGCGCGCAGGGAGTCGTCCAGGCCCTTCGCGCTGTCCGGGTCGTACCGCACGGCCGCCAGGACGGCGAAGCCGCCCGCCACCGCGAAGACCAGCCCGCGCGCGAGGCCGCCCGCCACGCCCAGCACGTCCACGGTGCGGCGCAGCCGCGCCGGCACCGGACCCAGTTCCTCACGGAACTCTTGCCGCAGCGCCCGCACCGCGCTCCACACGCCGACCGCGACGACCGCCAGACCGAGCGCGCCCACCAGCCAGCGACCGGCGGGCAGATCGAGCACCCGGGAGGTGAGGTCCTGGGACTGCCGGTCGCTCGATCCGCCGTTCGCGCTCCCCGCGGCGAAGGCGATCGCGGAGGCCGACAGCACGGCGAGCACCGCGCACCGCGCGGCCGAGCGCAACCGCTCCTTCGGCGTGTGCCCATCCGGGCGCGCCGCGCCCAGCAGGGCCTCCGACAGCCGCCACAGGGCCAGCCCGGCCAGCCCGATGCCGACCGCCCACACCAGCACCCGACCGAACGGCTGCTGGGCCAGCTCCCGCAGCGCGCCGCCGCTGTCGGCCTGGCCCTCCCGGTCGCCGGAGGCGATCCGCAGGGCCAGCAGGCCGATCAGCAGGTAGACCACGCCGTAGGCGACCAGACCCCAGCGGGCGGCCGTCGTCATGGCGGAACTGTGCGCCGCCCGTCTGGCGCCCCCGCGTATCGACGCCTGCGCCGGTGCGGATGTTCTCGTAGATGTCCTCATACCGCCCCGTCTGCCCCCGGCGGGCGCGCCGACGCACACGGGCGGGCGGACGGGAAATCGTTTGCCGACGTTCCGCGGGGTCCGGCAACCTCGTCGGGGACCGACGGACGGAGACGTGTTTTGGCAGCGCCGACAGCCGGACCGGACACGGCGGCGGAGGGGATCGTCGCCCGGAACCTCACCAGGACCTTCCGCACCGCGGTACGGCGGCCCGGATTCGCCGGTGCGCTGAGATCGCTGGTCGACCCGTTGCGGGTGGAGAAGACCGCCGTGCGGGACGTCTCCTTCAGCGTGGAGCGCGGCCGGCTGCTCGCCCTGCTCGGGCCGAACGGCGCGGGCAAGTCCACCACCATCAAGATGCTCACCGGCATCCTCACCCCCACCTCCGGGGAGGCCAGGGTCGCCGGGGTGGTGCCCTACCGGGAGCGGGAACGCAACGCCCGCAACATCGGGGCCGTCTTCGGCCAGCGCACCCAGCTGTGGTGGGATCTGCCGGCCCGCGAGTCGTTCGCCGTCCTGCGCGATGTCTACGGGGTGCCGCAGGCCGAACACCGCGCCCGGCTTGCCGAGTTCGACTCCCTGCTGGAGCTGTCGGAGTTCTGGGACACCCGTGTGCGCCACCTCTCGCTCGGTCAGCGGGTGCGGTGCGACCTGGCCGCGGCGCTGCTCCACGACCCGCCGGTCGTCTTCCTGGACGAACCCACGATCGGCATGGACGTGGTGGTCAAGGAGCAGGTCCGCGGCTTCCTGCGGCACCAGGTGGAGCGGCGCGGACGCACCGTGCTGCTGACCACCCACGACATGACCGAGGTGGCCCGGCTGGCGGAACGGGTGGTGCTGATCAACCACGGCCGGACCGGGGCGTTCGCCGCTGCCCTCGGAGCCCGGCCGCGGGAGGTGCGGCAGCCGGCACAGCCCTGGCGCTCCGGCGGCCATCGGGGCAAACGGCGGATTCCGCCTCCTGACGGTGCGTCACCGGATAGTCTTTCCGGCTGTCCGGCCAGGCGTGCCCGCCTGGACACGGACTGCGACGGGGAGGGGAAGCGATGCGAAGCCTTGCGCGCATTCCGCTGGAGGGCGGGGGGACCGTCCTGTTCGAAGCGCCGCCGGAACCGGGCTCCTCCGGGGCCGGCGGGCCGGTGAAGGCCGGGCGGATCGCCGACGCGGTCCGTGAGATGCCCCGGACGCTGCAGCAGACGCTGGCCCCGGTCACGGACACCGCCAGGGCGGTGCTGGAGCAGCTGCGGCAGGCCGGTCCCGACGAGGTCGAGGTCGAGTTCGGGGTGGACCTGTCGGCCGAGGCCGGAGCCGTCATCACCAAGGGCGGGTCCTCGGTCCATCTGAAGGTGCGGGTGCTGTGGAACGGCGGTGAGCGCGGCGGAGGATCCGCCGGGCGGGGCGGGGAGGCCGGGTGACACTCGCGGACACGGCGTCCGCGGACTCCGGGGACGGACGCCGGCGGGCGGCCCTCGCCTCGGTCGTACGGATCGCCGCGGACGACGACGGCGGCGCGGTCGGGACGGGGTTCCTGGTGGCCGCGGACACCGTCGTCACCTGTGCGCACGTGGTGCGAGCCGCCGGGGGCGAGCCGGGCGGGCGGGTACGGCTGGCCTTCCCCCACCTGCCGGGCGCACCGTGGACGGAGGGGCACGTCCTGCCCGGCACCTGGCGGGCGCCGCAGGCACAGGACATCGCGGTCCTGCGGCTGGAGAGCACCCCGGCGGGCGCCGAACCGGTGGCTCTGGGGTCCGCCGAGGACTGCCGGGGCCACCGCGTCCTCTCGTTCGGGTTCCCCGTACAGGCGCCGGAGGGCGGCCACTTCGGCTACGGCACGGCCGGTGACCTGCTGCCCGCCGGCGAAGCGGGCACCCTGCTGCAACTGACCGACGCCAACGACCTGACGGCCGGTTTCAGCGGAGGACCGGTCCTGGACGGGACGACCGGCCTGGTGATCGGCATGGTCACCGCGATCGCCGGACCGGACCGGCACTCCAGGGGCGTGGGCATCGCCTACGCCACCCCCGCGCGGCAACTGCGCGAGCTCCTGCCGGAGCTGACCGAGTACCGGGTGTGCCCCTACCGGGGACTGGAGCCCTTCACCGCCGAGCACGCCGGGTGGTTCCACGGCCGGGGAGCCGCCGTGGAGGAGGTGCTGGCCAAGCTCGGCGGGCGGCGGCGGGCGGTGCTGCTGCTGGGGCCCTCGGGCGCGGGCAAGTCCTCGCTCGTCCAGGCCGGTGTCCTGCCGGCCCTGGCCGAGGGCAGGCTGCCCGGCAGCGACCGCTGGCTGCCGGTGCTGGCCCGCCCGGGGCAGGATCTGCCGACCGAGCTGGAGCATGCCGGGCTGCCCGGAGCCGCGAGCGGGGGCTTCCTGTCCGCCGTGGAACGCAGACTGGCCGGGGAACCGGCCGGACGCCGCCTGCTGCTGGTCGTCGACCAGTTCGAGGAACTCCTCACCCAGCCCGCGGCCGACGGGGACGGAGACGAGGGCGAACGCCTGGCCGCCGCCGAACGGCAGCTCGTCGAACTGATCGGATCCCAGGCCGCGGTGAGCCTGGTCCTGGTGATGCGGGACGACTTCTATCCGCGTCTGGCCGCCCGCGCCCCGGACCTGCTGAAGGCCCTGACGCCGGGGCTGCTGAACGTCCCCGCCACCCTGAGCGCGGCGGACCTGCACGCCATCGTCACCGCCCCCGCCGAGGCGGTGGGCCTCCGGCTGGAGGACGGGCTGCCGGAGCGGATCATCGCCGATGTCCTGGCCGCCGCCCCGTCCGCGTCCCTGTCCCGGCAGGCGCCGGTCACCCTGCTGCCCCCGCTGGAGCTGGCACTGAGCCAGTTGTGGGAACGACGCGAGGACGGGCGGCTCACCCACCGGGCGTACGGCCGCATCGGCGAGGTCGACGGCAGCCTGGCCACCTGGTGCGACACCGCCCTGGGCCGCCTGCCCGCCGAGCACCGGCCCATAGCCCGGCGTGTTCTGACCGCGCTGGTGAGGCCCGCCGACGACACCCATGCCGTCCCCGCCACGCGGCGGTACGTTCCCCTGGCCGACCTGCGCGCTCTGGCCACCGACTCCCTGCCGGCCGGTCCCGCGGCCGACCGTGCCTTCGACACGGTGCTGGCCGCCCTGACCCGCCACCGCATCGTCATCACCCGCACCGCACCGCAACCCGACGGCACTCCCGGCCGGGCGACCGCCGAACTCATCCACGACGCCCTCGTCCGCGACTGGGCCGAACTGCGCGACTGGGTGGCCCAGGACCACGACTTCCACGTCTGGCTCCACCGGGCCGAGGAGCGGCAGGCGCGCCACGCCGCCAGCGGCCTCCCCGGCGACCTGCTGGACGGCACCGATCTCACCGAGGGCCTGGACTGGTCGGCCAAACGCGGCCTCCCGCCCCACATCAGCGGGTTCCTGACGGCCAGCCGACACCGCCAGCAGGCCGTGATCCGCCGCACCCGCCGCGTCAACGCGTTCCTCGCCTGCGCCCTGGCGCTGGCCCTGCTCGCGGCCGGCGGAGCCCTCTGGCAGCGCCAGATCGCCCTCACCGCCCGGGAGGAGGCCCGGTCACGGCAGTTGGCGGCCGAAGCCCAGACCTTCCTGGAGACCGATCCGGACCGGGCGTCGTCACTGGCCGTGCAGGCGTACAACACCAGCCCGACCCACGAGGCCACCGACATCCTCTACACAGCAGCCGCTCGCCCCCTCAGGCACAACCTCACCGGTCATGCGGAGGGCGTGAGATCCATGGTGTTCAGTCCCAGGGGCAACGGCATTCTCGCTGTCAAGGAGAAAAGCGGGAAGGTGCACATATGGGATGTGGGTGGCGACAGGGTGAGGAGGCTCCACGTTCTGGACTCTCTCCTCGCCAAGCCAGGGGCAATGGAGTTTGTTTCGACTGGCGGCGGCACCCTCGATATCGTCGAAAACGGCGGGTCCGTCGAATCCTGGAACGTGGAAACCGGCCTTTTGGAGGATCGGAAGGTTCTGGACACCGGCTTCAGCCCCATCGACACCGGGCCGGTGGCGCTCAGTTCCGGCGGAAGCGGTGTCGCCGTTTTCGGCGGAATGGACGGTAAGGTCCGTGTGTGGGACGTGGGCAAGGAGAGGTCGATCAGGTCCGTCGAGGTCGATGACGGAAAAATCGGTTCGGTGATCCTGAGTCCTGACGGTAAGTCCCTTGCCGCAGTCAGCGGCTTCCTCGACGAAGTGATAAGTGTATGGGATCCGGTCACCGGAGAATCTCGTGGCGTAATTTCCGGGAGGCAGCACGTCGGTGTGGAGTCGATGGCTTTTCATCCCGGTAGCGACAATGTCCTCGCGGTGGGCTACCGAAGTGGTGATGTGAGGATCTGGAACATCTTCACCGGGGAGCAGATAGGTGGGCTGCGGGGCCGTGAGAGCACCGTGAAATCCGTGGCGTTCAGCTCTGATGGCGAGACTCTTGCCGTCGGGAGTGCCGATGGTGCGGTGCGGCTCTGGGCGGTGAACGGCGGGAAAGCGCGCAAAACCTTCTTTACCGGGCACACGGGCGGCGTCGGATCGGTGCTGTTCAGCCCTGGCGATGATTTCCTTGTCACCAGCGGTGCTTCCTTCGACGGGACGGTACGCGTTTGGGACCCGGCGACCGGGGCGGCCCGTAGTGCCTTCACCGTCGACCATCCTTTCGAGGTGAAGTCCGTGCTCCCCGACGCCGAGCGGGGTGACACCGTCGCTGTCGCCAGCGACGGCGAGAAAGAGGTGCGACTGTGGGAGGTCGGGAGCAAGAAAGCCGTCCGCAGGCTCACCGGCCATCCGGAGGGAATGCTTTCCGGGATACTCGGTTCTCTGGCGTTCAACAGTGAGACTGATGCCGTCGCTGTAAGCGACGGTGATGGTGCGGTACGGCTGTGGGACGCGGAGGACGGAGAATACGATGACATCTCCGTCGGTAAGCACGGATCCTGGACCGGGCCGATGGCCTTCAGTCCGGACGGCAGTGTCCTCGCCATCGGAGTCGATGGTGAGAAAATCCTACGGTGGGACACCGGGGCCGGTGGGTTCAGAAAGCCCATCGCCATCCGCGACGCCGGTGAGGTGGATTCGATGGTCTTCAGTCCTGACGGCGGAACGGTCGCCACCCACGCACGCTATTTCGAAAGCTATCTCCTTCCTGATGACCGCCGCCCCGACAACCTGGTTCGTCTGTGGGATCTTAAATCGAGGGAAAAAATCATCACCCTGGATTCTGGCCTGCCTTTCGGCGTGGAATCCGTGGCTTTCGGAGGAGGTGATGGAAGAAGCGTCGCCGTGGGATACGGAAACGGGATGGTGAAGCTCTGGAAGCTGGGTACCGGGGAGGATCCCGACACCCTTGCCGCCGGTAACTTCGATGCCGTGAACTCGGTGGCCTTCAGTCCTGACGGCAATGCTCTTGCGGTAGGTTACGAGGGCGGTATGGTGCGACTGTGGGATATGAGAACCGCCAGGATAGTCGATTCCTTCGTCTTCGACGGCGCATACCGTATAGAGTTCCTGAACTTCGGTCCTGGCGACGGTGACACGCTGGTCATCGGAGACAGCGATACGGTCCAGATCTGGAAACCTTCCCTCCTCACCCCCGAGGAGGCGGAGAAGCGAATATGTGAGAACCTCCGCCAGGACGTCGCCCCGGCGGAATGCCGGTTCTCCTGAAGGAACGGACGCCTGACCGCACACACGCTCGACACGGGAGAACCCGCTCGCGCCCCGGCCGGCCGGTGTGCCCGGCCACACCGTCCCCTCCCCGCGACCTCGCCGCCGGCCCGCTCCTGCCGCCGCGACTGCCTCGTCCCGGCCTCCCGGCTGCACGCGAGAAGACTGCCCGGGGCGAGTCCCTCCTCGGTGGGCCCGGAGAACAGAACGGGAAAAAGGCGGTATACGGAACATCACGGCGATAGCCTGGAAGGGTCTCGACCCCTCCGACGGCGGGAGGCGACACCATGACGTTCATCCAGGTCATCGACTGCAGGACCCATCAGGCCGACGAGCTGGACCGATTGATGGACGACTGGGTCCGGGCGACCCAGGGCAAGCGGACGGCCACCCACTCGGTCGTCGCGCGCGACCGCTCCGATCCCGACCACGTGGTGGAGATCGTGGAGTTCCCCTCCTACGAGGAGGCGATGCGCAACTCCCACCTGCCCGAGACCGACCGGATCTTCCAGAGGCTGGCGGCGGCCTGCGACGAGGGGCCGACGTTCACGGATCTGGAGGTCTCCCGGGACGAGCAGCTCAACACCGGTGTGGCCCGCACCTTCATCGAGGAGGTGATCAACGGGCGGAACCTCGACGTGGCCGACGGGCTGTGCACCGACGACTACCGCGAGCACGACCCCTCGCTCTCCTCCTACGAGGTCAGGCTCGCGCAGGCGAAGGAGGAGAACCAGGAGATCCTGGAGGCGTTCCAGCCGGTGATGGTCATCGAGGACCTGTTCGCCGAGGGCGACAGGGTCTGCGCGCGGCTATCCTACACCGGCCGCCACTCGGGGCCGTACCAGGGCCTGGAGCCCACGGGCAAGGAGATCAACGGGACCGGCCACGCCACCTTCCGTTTCGAGGACGGGAAGATCGCGGAGAGCTGGTGGAACTGGGACGACCTCGGGCTGCTGCGGCAGGTCGGCGCCGTCGAGTTCTGATCCGGGCCGGTGCGGGGAGGGCCGGGGCCGGCCCTCCCCACGTGTCACGGGGCCGCCGGGGTCAGCGGGGGAGCGTGGTGGAGTCGACGTAGGCGGAGATCGCGGTCCGGGGCTGGTCGCGGGCCGGCCCGTCCAGGGGATCCCACTCGTTGGTGTGCCAGACGTTCTGCATGAAGGCCGACGGCTTGTCAGGGATGCGGGAGGCGGGGCCCCGGTAGTCCCACAGCACGTTCCTGCGCCCGCTGTCGTCGTAGCTCCAGAAGGTCACCGAGTCCGGCTGCCAGTCGAACATGAAGGTGCGGAACTGGGTGGAGGAGTCGAAGCCGGGCACGGGCGTGACGCTCGCGGGGCTGTTCTCGCCCGGCAGTTCGGGTTGGCAGTCCCCGCCGAGCCGCACCATGTAGCAGTTGTGCAGGATCTTCCCGGTGCGCATGTCGATCGCGCGGGAGATCTTGCGCACGGGGATGGGCTGCCCCGGCTCCACCGAACCGTCGTAGTCGGTCCAGATGGTCAGCCAGACGACGTGGGGCTGGGCGCAGAGGACCTCGATGTCGATCTCGTCGTTGTCCGGCAGGCCGTTGCCGTTGCCGTCGGAGTGGTCGGTGGAGTAGGTGAAGGTTCCGGTGACGACACCGAGGCGGCCCTGGCCGGTGCAGTCGGCCGTCCTGATGCGGGTGCCGTAGGTGCCGTAGCGGTAGGTGGCCTGGTTGCTGCTGATCTCCACGCCGTTGCCCGGGCCGGTGCCGGGGCGGGCGCCGAGCCTGAGCCGGAGCGCGCGGCCGTCTTCGGGTCCGTTCATCGACACGACGCCGACGGTGCCGCCGGGAGCCCACGTCTGGGAGAAGTAGGGGGAGTCGCCGGTCCAGTTCTCGGTGACGGGGGCCGCCGCGGCCGAGTTGGCGAAGAGGACACCGGACATGGCGGCCGCCGCGAGGGCCGTGAGCCATCGCAGGCGCCGGGTTCCGCGGCGGGTCCGGGGCGGAGACGATGTGTGGGGCATGGTCTCTCCATCGTGAGGGGCTCGTGGGGGGAGGGCGTCCGGCCCGCTCCGCCGGGCTGTCGCCGGACATCGTCCGGGGCGGCGAGACGGCGGCGGACGGCGTGAGAGCGCTCTCAGGATCGGCTGCGGCGATGCCCGTGTCAATGGTCCGGACCTGCTCGCCCGTTCCGGGACGACGACGCCGCCGTGCCGCCCGCGGTGGATCACGGACGACACGGCGGCGTGGCGAGGAGTGGCCCGCCGGGGCCGGGATGTGGCGGAGGATCAGGAGGCGGCGGCCGCCTTGCGGGCCTCGATGCGGGCGCGGCGGGCGGCCAGGCGCTCGTCGAGCCTGCGGGCCTCGCCGTCCAGGCCGTCCAGGTACATGCCCAGCTCCTCCTGGGCCTTCAGGCCCTCCGGGCCGAGCCCGCCGATCTCCATGACCTTCAGATGGCGCAGCACCGGCTGGAGCACGTCGTCGTGGTGGATGCGCAGGTTGTAGATGCCGCCGATCGCCATCTGCGCGGCGGCCCGCTCGAAGCCGGGCATGCCGTGGCCGGGCATCCGGAAGTTCACCACCACGTCGCGCACCGCCGACATCGTCCGGTCCGGGGCCAGTTCGAAGGCCGCCCGCAGCAGGTTGCGGTAGAAGACCATGTGCAGGTTCTCGTCGGTGGCGATACGGGCGAGCATCCGGTCGCAGACCGGATCGCCGGACTGGTGGCCGGTGTTGCGGTGGGAGATGCGGGTGGCCAGCTCCTGGAAGGCGACGTAGGCCACGGAGTGGAGCATCGAGTGCCGGTTGTCGGACTCGAAGCCCTCCGACATGTGCGCCATCCGGAACTCCTCCAGCTTCACCGGGTCCACGGCGCGGGAGGTCAGCAGGTAGTCGCGCATCACGATGCCGTGCCGCCCCTCCTCGGCGGTCCAGCGGTGCACCCAGGTGCCCCAGGCGCCGTCGCGGCCGAAGAGGGTGGCGATCTCGTGGTGGTAGCTGGGGAGGTTGTCCTCGGTCAGCAGGTTGACCACCAGGGCGGTGCGGCCGATGTCGGTGACCTTGGACTGCTCCGGCTGCCAGGGGTCGCCGCCGAGCGGGCCGTCGAAGTCGCGGCCGTCGCTCCAGGGGACGTACTCGTGCGGCATCCAGTCCTTGGCGACCTTCAGATGACGGTTGAGTTCCTTCTCCACCACCTCTTCCAGGGCGTAGAGCAGACGGGCGTCCGTCCACTGCTCCGAGCCGGGGGCGTGCGGGGTGGCGAGGGTCATGAAGGCTCCACGGG
>NZ_JAKMAY010000081.1:0-20300 GCF_022015835.1 Streptomyces sp. ICN903
GAGGGCGGGCTGATCGACATGGGGGTGGAGCACGGCTTCATCCGCAAGTCGGGTGCCTGGTACACCTATGAGGGCGATCAGTTGGGGCAGGGCAAGGAGAACGCCCGCAACTTCCTGCGGGACAATCCGGATCTGGCCGACGAGATCGAGAAGAAGATCAAGGAGAAGCTCGGCATCGGGGCCCGGCCGCAGGCGGAGAGCGGGATGGAACCCGGGGAGGAGGCCATCCGCACCCTTGCCGCCGGGTTCTGAGCCGCCGGACCCGCCGCGCCGGAACACCCCGCCCTCACCGCCGTTCCGGCCGTACCGCGTCCACAGGACCACGAGGGCGACCGGAACCGGGACCGGGCAGGCCCACCGCGGGGCTGCCCGGTCCCGGTCGGCTCTGCCGGGCTCAGCCGACCGGGGCCGCGGGCTCCCTGCCGGTCTCCCCGTCGGCCCGCGGAGCACCGTCACCGTCCGACGCCCGCTGCTCCGGGCCGCCGTCCGGGGCCCGGGCACCGGCTTCGCCGGCCTCCTCGGCCAGCCGTTCCATGCCGCTGGTGGTCTTCAGCGGCTTCTCCTTGATGAACACGACGGCGACCAGGGCGAGCAGGGCGAAGGGCGTCGCGACGAGGAAGAGGTCCGCGGTGGCGACACCGTAGGCGTGCTCCACGATCGCCCGGATCGGCGCCGGCAGGGCGGTGACATCGGGGACGCCGCCCTCCGGGCCGCCGGGGGCCTGGGCCCCGGCGGCGGGAACGCCCGCCTGCTCCAGCCCCCGGGTCATCTCGGTCGCGACCCGGTTGGCCAGGATCGCGCCGAGCACGCTGGTGCCGATCGTGCCGCCCATGCTGCGGAAGAAGGACAGCACGGAGGTCGCCGCGCCCAGCTCGGCGGCGGGAACGTCGTTCTGCGCGGCCAGCACCAGGTTCTGCATCAGCATGCCGACTCCGATGCCGAGCACCGCCATGTAGACGCTGAGCAGGCCGAAGCCCGTGCCGGAGTCGATCGTGGCGAGCAGTCCGAGACCGGCGGTCATGGTGACCGCGCCCGCCACCAGGTACACCTTCCACCTGCCGGTGGCGCTGATGACCTGGCCGGCGACGGTGGAGGAGACCAGCAGGCCCAGGATCATCGGCAGGCTCATCAGACCGGCGACGGTCGGGGACTTGCCCAGTGAGATCTGGAAGTACTGGGAGAGGAAGACGGTGCCGCCGAACATGGCCACACCCACCAGCAGGCTGGCGACGGTGGTCAGGGTCACGGTGCGGTTGCGGAAGATGCCCAGCGGGATGACCGGCTCGGGAACCCGCGACTCGACGTGGACCGCGGCGATCAGCAGCACGGCGCCGCCACCGGTCAGAACGGCGGTCTGCCAGGAGAGCCAGTCGAACCGGTTCCCGGCCAGCGAGGTCCAGATGAGCAGCGCGCAGACGCCCGCGACGATCAGGAAGGCGCCCAGGAAGTCGATCCTCACCTCGCGCCGGACGGTGGGCAGCCGCAGGGTGCGCTGCAGCAGCACGATCGCCAGCAGCGCGAACGGCACACCGATGAAGAAGCACCAGCGCCACCCCAGCCACGGGGTGTCCACCAGGACACCGCCGATCAGCGGTCCGGCCACGGTGCCCACGGCGAAGACGGCGCCGAAGATGCCCGCGTACCTGCCCAGCCTGCGGGGCGGGATGACGGCGGCCATCACCACCTGTGCCAGGGCGGTGAGGCCGCCCGCGCCGATGCCCTGGACGACCCGGCTGAAGATCAGCAGTTCGACGCCCTGGGAGAAACCGGCCAGCAGCGAGCCGGCCACGAACATGCCCAGGGAGAGCTGCAGCAGCAGCTTCTTGTTGTAGAGGTCGGACAGCTTGCCCCACAACGGCACGGTCGCCGTCATGGCCAGCAGTTCGGAGGTGACGACCCAGGTGTAGGAGGACTGGCTGGCCCCCAGGTCGGTGATGATCCGTGGCAGCGCGTTGGCCACCACCGTGCCCGCCAGGATGGCGACGAACATACCGGCCATCAGGCCGGACATGGCCTGGAGGATCTGCCGGTTGGTCATGGGTGTGGGCGACGCCTGGTCAGGCGCCTGTGATGCGGTCACAACGTCCTTCTCTGGGGCTTTCGGGGGCTTCATGGGCCGCTCCACGCGCCGGTCGCGGAGCGCGGGGGCCTTACCGGGTCCTGCCGGGGGCGTTCCGGGCCGGGCCGGGAGCGGGGCGGGTCAGCGCCGCCGGTTCTCGCCGGACGGCGCCGGCAGCCCGGCGGCCAGGTGCTCGAAGACCTGCCGGAAGACATCGGTGAAGGCGAGCCGGTCCTGCTGTGCGCACCAGTGCTCGACGGCGACCCGGACGGCGGTGCCGCCGACGGCGGCCAACAGGCGCGGGTACAGGTCGAGCGCTCCGCGCCGTTCCTTCTCGGAGGCGGAAGACGCCGGGCCGGCGGCGGTGGCGGGAGCGCCGCCGAGGCGCTCGGCGAGCGCCTCGGCCAGGCCGAGTTCGTCGGCCAGGTGCGCGGCGAGGCTGCGGGCGAGCAGATGCGGTGAGGAGCTCAGCACCCTGGCGTGGAGATCCCAAACCTCGTGGCGCTGCTCGATCTCCGCCAGTTCCGCCGCCATGGCCTCGCGCAGCGCCTCCAGAGGGGAGAGGCCGGCCGGTGCTTCGAGCACACCGCGACGGACCCGCGCGCCCGACTCCGCGTCGACCATGACGAAGGCGTCGTCGCGGGCGTCGAAGTAGTTGAAGAACGTCCGGGGGGAGACGCCGGCCGCCTCGCTGATGGCCTCGACGGTGACGTGCTCCGCCCCGTGCTCCGCCGCGAGCCGTACCGCCGCTTCCGTGAGAGCGGCACGAGTGGCCCGCTTCTTGCGCTCCCGCAGCCCGCTCCCCGCGGCCTTCTTCTCCACCACATCTTGCATGCTAGGCAAAAATGCACGCTCTGTAAAAATTATTTCCGGCCGCACCGGTTCCCGGTGTCCTCGTGAGCCGGGGTGTCCGGGCGTGTGGCAGTCTGACCGGGATCACCGAAGCGGCGAGGGGGAGCGGCTGTGAGCCGGACACTGGGGGAGATCCTGGACGCGGCGGCCGCGGGACGGTTCCCGCCGCCGGACGGCGGCACGACCGTGGTGCCGCAGCCGAGCCGCCGCGACGCCGGGGTGATCGCGTTCACCGCGCACTCCGTGGTGTTCACCGACGAGGACCCGCGGTGGGTCCACGGCACACTGGCGGCCGCGGACTGCGACGAACTGGCGGCCGCGATGAACCCGCGGTTCCTGTCGGCGTTCATGGCCCGCACCGGACGCGCGACCGACACGGTCGACCTGCTGACGGTGGCCCGCGCCCTGCCGGGCCCCCCTCCGCTGGAACTGCGTGAGATCGCGGACCCGGACCATCCGCGGGTGACCCGGGCACGTGGACGCCGCGACGGCGTGCGGGTGTGGGCGGCCGCCGGCGGGGTGGTCGTCCTCGGCCGGGGCGTGGCGGGCCGCTGGGAGGCGGCGGTCGAGGTGGACGAGGGAGTACGGCACCGGGGGCTGGGCCGGGCGCTGGCGAGGGCCGCCCGGCACCTCGTACCGGACGGGGAGCCGCTCTGGGCCCAGCAGGCGGCGGGCAACGCGCGCAGCGTGCGGGCCTTCCAGGCGGCCGGGTTCCGGCCGGTGGGCGCCGAGCTACTGCTCACCGCGCGGTAGGAACGCCCCCCGTGGCCTCGCCGGAGCTCGCGGGGGTTCTCGCGTGCTCCAGTTCCCGCAGGATGCGGGCCAGGTCGTCCGGGGCGGCGGCGAGACGGACCGGGCGGCCGGCGTCGTCGAGTTCGGCGATGTGCCAGTGGCCGGGGACGGCCTCGCGGTCACCGCCGCGGACGCGCCGCACCTCCTTGACGGTGAGCCGTTCCACGGGAATCGGTTTGGCCGCGAACCGGCCGGGACCGGAGTGGGGCGTCACCGCGGGCGGCCCGCCGCCGATGACGATGTGGGTGCCGAAGTGGTGCGGGTTGTAGTCGGTGGGCTCCAGGAATCGGGCGGTCAGGAACACCTCCGCGCCCTGTCCGGCGGGCTCCTCGGCTCCCGGGACCTCGCCGGGTGCGCGGAGGCGGGTGGCGCGCCAGGCCCAGGCGAACAGGCCCACCGTGACCAGCGACCCCGCGGCCGCCCACACGACCGCCACGGGAGAGGCGAACGGATCCGAGGGGTGGAGGTAGCAGAGCGGCAGCAACCACAGGGCCGTGCCGGCGAGCGCGCCCACGAACGGAAGCTCCGACGGGAGGGCCTCGTCGTCGGGCAGCCGCCGCCAGCGCAGCCGCAGCAGCACCCGCGTACCGGGCCAGCCGGCGGCGAGGGCGAGTCCGGCCGCGACGACGGCCACACTCCCCGGAGTGACGACGTGCTTGCGCCACACATGGCGTTCCCCGGCGGCCTCCATCACCTCGCCCCGCCACAGGGTCAGCTCGACCCTGTCGCCGGGCCGGAACTCCCGGGCGGCCTCCTGGGAGACCGAGAGCCGTTCCAGCGGCCGGCCGCCGGTGAAGTACAGATGGCTGGGGTTCCTGGGGCGGCCCGCCTCGGTCCGCTCGATCTCGGCCGGCAGGGTGCTCAGGCACTCGCTCCGCTCCGCCGCGGGCACCCGGGCGGTGCACGGGACGGCCGACTTCCACGCCCGTTCCTCGGCGGCGGTGCCCGATATGGACCACACCGCCAGGCCCGCCCCCGACAGCAGCAGCACACACAGGATCAGCGACCCGGTCCAGCCGTGCCCGGCGGTGTTGCGGGAGACGACCGGCAGGTGGTCCGACCGGGGGTTTCCGTGGCGGCGGTGCAGCGCACGGAGCGTCTCCAAGGCCGCGTCGAACTCCGGGTCCTCGGGGGACCAACTGTGCGGCAGGGGCAGCAGCGGCCTGCGCCCGTCGTGCAGCACCACACCGACGCGGCGGGTGTCCGGGGCCTTGTGGTTCCACTCGTTCCCCATGCGGATCTGCAGGTCGGCGATGCCGGACCACGGCATGCTCCGGCGGCGCGGCAGCGTCCGGACGTGCAGGCCGTACGCGTCGGCGCTCACCCGGGCGACGGCGCCGCGCAGCGAGACCAGAGCCGTCAGCGCCGACAGCAGGGCGATCCCCGACCACACCCCCCACAGTCCGCCGCGATCCGCCGAGTACACCGCGGCCGCGGCCGTCACAGCCGCCCCCGCCGCTCCCAGAACGGTGAAGATCCACAGAGCGCGCCGGTAGGGGGAACGGCAGGTCAATTCCCGGACATCGGTCATGCGCGCAATTCTGCCGCCGTCCGGCCGGGGCCTCATGTGCACGATGCGGCAGCTTTCCGCCCGGCGACGCTTCCGGATACGGGAGGCTCCGCCTCCCCGGCCGGTCACCGCGGGGAGTCCTCGCGCCCGGGCGGAACCTCATGGCTTCCTTAGGGCTTCCTGAAGAAGCCCTTCCCCGGCGCCTCGCGGGCCCCG
Organism: Streptomyces sp. ICN903; assembly: GCF_022015835.1. Classification (NCBI taxonomy): domain Bacteria; kingdom Bacillati; phylum Actinomycetota; class Actinomycetes; order Kitasatosporales; family Streptomycetaceae; genus Streptomyces; species Streptomyces sp. ICN903. The sequence continues at coordinate 5,430 of NZ_JAKMAY010000081.1, forward strand.
GGCCTGCCTAGGCTCTCGCCCGGCCCCCTCCAAGGGGCCCGGCAGGCGCGACCGCGTCCGCCGGGCCCCTTCTCCGGGCCGACCGATCCCACCTACCGACTCCCCGAGGTGCCGTCCGCATGAGCTCCCGCCGGGCCGACCGTTCCCGCCACCGCTCCCACGCCCGTTCCAAGGGCACCCCGTCGGCGCGCGACATCGTCCTCGCGCTCAGCGTGGTCACCATGGCGGCGGGCGCCGGCCTCACCGTGGCCGCGGGCGGGGGACAGGACGGACCGGCCGACCATGTGGCGGCCGACGCATCCGGTACCGCGCACGACACGGAGGCCGGGGCGGCCGGCGGCGTATCTCCTCCCGCCTCCCCCGCCCCGCGAAAGAGTGCGTCCGCCTCACCGGGTGCCGACGGGCCCGAGAAGTCCGGGAAACCGGGCGAGTCCGGGGAGACGGAGGAGTCGGGGAAGCCCGCACGCGGTGCCGCCCCCTCCGCTTCCGCACCCGCCTCCGGAACCGCCGGGGGAGCGGAACAGGACAGGGTGGCCAGAAGCGGGCAGAGCCGCGCGGCCGGCTCCGAAGGCACCGCCGAGTCCGGCGGCGGGAAGGGCGCCGGCGCCCCCGGGGCGGACGCGCCGGGGGACGGCGGGCCACAGGCGCAGGTACTCGCACTCGTCAACAGGGAGCGGGCCGCGGCCGGTTGCCGCCCGGTCACCGCCGACGCCCGGCTGGCACGGGCAGCGGAGGACTACAGCGACACCATGGCCGCCTCCGGCGTGCTGTCCCACACGGGGCCCGACGGTTCCACGATGGCCGGCCGGGTCGAGGCGGCCGGGTACGCCTGGAGCAACCTGGGCGAGAACATAGCCCAGGGGCAGCCGGACGCCGCCTCGGTCATGAAGGCGTGGATGAACAGCCCCGGCCACCGCGCGAACATACTCAACTGCGCCTTCGAGGAACTGGGCGTCGGTGTCCACTTCGGCGACGGCGGCCCGTGGTGGACCCAGAACTTCGGCACCGGACGGTAGCGGCACGGCGCCGGCGAACGCCCGCGGGCATGAAAGAGGTCCGGCCCCGGTGCAGTGCACCGGGGCCGGACCTTCCAGTAGCGGGGACAGGATTTGAACCTGCGACCTCTGGGTTATGAGCCCAGCGAGCTACCGAGCTGCTCCACCCCGCGGCGGTGCCACCACTGTACGGCACACCGCGGCCCGAGGCGAAACGGGCAGGTCGGCAGGGGAATTCAGCCCGCGCCCGCGGCACGCCCCGTCCGGGTGCGCACGGCGGCGCCCGCACAGGCGATCACGGCGACGCCGCCGAGGACGGTGGGCCAGGTGATCTGCTCGCGCAGGAGCAGCGCGGCCCAGCAGACGCTCATCACGGGCTGGGCGAGCTGCACCTGGCCGACCCGCGCCATCGGGCCGATCGCAAGTCCCCGGTACCAGGCGAAGAAGCCGAGGAACATGCTCACCACCCCGAGGTAGGCGAACGCGGACCACTCGGCCGAAGTCCCGGCCGGGGGGTGTGCCGAGGCCGAGAGGGCGGTGAGGACCGCCATCAGCGGCGCGGAGAGCACCAGCGCCCAGGAGATGGTCTGCCAGGCCCCGAGTTCACGGGCGAGGATCCCGCCCTCCGCGTAGCCGGTACCGGCCGCCGCGACGGCACCGAGCAGGAGCAGGTCGGACCAGTGGAGCCCGCCGAACCCGCCCCCCTGCAGAGAGGCGAACACGACCGCGGCGACCGCGCCGACGGCCGCCATGACCCAGAACGGGGCGGGAGGGCGCTCGTGTCCGCGGAGCACGGCCATCACCGCGGTCGCGGCCGGCAGGAGCGCGATCACGACGGCGCCGTGGCCGGCCGAGGCGGTGGTCAGGGCGTAGGAGGTCAGCACGGGGAAGCCGACGACCACGCCGCCGGCGACGACCGCCAGACGGCCCCACTGGGCGCCGCGGGGCGGACGCTGCCGTGTGACCGCCAGCGCGACCGCCGCCAGCAGCGCGGCGACCACAGCACGGCCGGAGCCGACGAACAGCGGTGACATCCCGCCGTCCTCGACGGCGGCCCGGGTGAACGGGACGGTGAAGGAGAACGCCCCGACCCCGAGCAGGCCCCACCCGAGACCGGAGCGAGGCGGGGATAGCGCCTGGGCTTCAAGTGCAGTAGCGCTACTGTTGTGTGTCATGGACAACGATAGCAGTTCGCGGATCGTCGCCGGCCTCCGCGAATGGATCGCGTCGGCCGCCCCGGGCGCGAGACTGCCCTCCACGCGCACACTGGTCGCCCGTTACGGGGCGAGCCCCGTAACGGTCCAGAAGGCACTGCGGACCCTGGCCGCGCAGGGAGTGGTGGAGAGCCGCCCCGGCGTGGGGACCTTCGTCCGCGCGGTCCGAGTGGCCCGCCCGAACGACTACGGCTGGCAGACCGCCGCGCTCGGATCGCCGCGCAACCGGGCACCGCAGCTCTCCACGGCGCTGCGCACCACCCCGAACGACGTGATCGCGCTTCACTCGGGCTACCCGGACCGGGAGTTGCTGCCCGAGCGCTTGGTCCGGGCCGCGTTCACCCGTGCGGCCCGGAGCGACGCCGCCGTCAGCCGCCCCCCGGCCGCCGGGCTGCCCGAACTCCAGGCGTGGTTCGCGGCCGAACTCGCCACCGCGACACCGGCCGGAGTCACGCCGCCGACACCGGGCGACGTCGTCGTCTTCCCCGGCAGCCAGAGCGGACTGGGCACCGTCTTCCGCTCCCTCGTCGGAGCGGGCCGCCCGCTGCTGGTGGAGTCGCCCACCTACTGGGGCGCGATCCTCGCCGCCGCGCAGGCGGGCGTACAGGTCGTGCCCGTTCCCAGCGGGGCGCGCGGCCCCGACCCGGAGGAACTGGCGCGGGCCTTCGAACAGACCGGGGCGCGCGCGTTCTACGCCCAGCCGAACTTCGCCAATCCCACCGGCGCCCGGTGGTCGCCCGATCTGGCGGACCGGGTCCTCGGCACCGTCCGAAGCCACGGCGCGTTCCTGATCGAGGACGACTGGGCGCACGACTTCGGCATCGAGGCGGACCCGGTCCCGATCGCCGCCCGGGACGACGACGGGCACGTCGTCTACCTGCGCTCCCTGACCAAGAGCGTCTCCCCGGCCGTCCGCATCGCCGGCGTCGTCGCCCGGGGCCCGGCCCGCACCCGCGTCCTCGCCGACGCCCAGGCCGAGTCGATGTACGTCAGCGGCATCCTCCAGGCCGCCGCACTCGACGTCGTCACACAGCCCGCCTGGCGCACGCACCTGCGCAACCTGCGCCACCAGCTCGCCGCCCGCCGGGACCTGCTGGTCGAGTCGCTGCGGGAGCACGCGCCCACCGCCCGCCTCGAAGCGGTGCCGCGGGGAGGACTGAACATCTGGGTCCGGCTGCCGGACGCCACCGACCTGGCACGGCTCGTACGGGACTGCGAGAGCGACGGGGTCCTCGTCGCCCCCGGCGGTGAGTGGTTCCCCGCCGAACCGACCGGGGCCTACCTCCGGCTCAACTACTCGGGCCCCAACCCCGGCGCCTTCCCCGATGGCGCGCGCGCCGTCGAACAGGCGCTCGCACGGCAGCGGACGCGGTAGCACCGGATACCCGCCCGACTGCGGAGGGCCGTTCGGGTGCCGCCGGTGTCCGCCGGATGCCGGAGGGCCCCGTGTGAGCGGGCGGCGGCGGGGGCACCGATGCCGCATGCACACCGTGATCAACGGGACGGCCGGGAGCACCGGCCCCACCGTCGAAGGCCGCCCGCGCGCCGAAGGCGCGTACGGCGGCGCCGACCGGGCCCGGCGCCCACCCACCGTGCCCGGCCCGCCGCGCGACCGGCCCGCCGGAAACCGCGCCGCGGCACGGCGGCGCCCGTGACCGCCGGAGAGGTCCGGGCACGCCCCGGACCGCCGACCGCGCTCGCACTGCTCACCGCCGCCCACGGCGGACCGGCCCTGGCGGTCACCGCCGTCGCGGGCCTGCTCGCGCTCCGCGGCGGGCTGCGCCTGCCAGAAGCCGCAGCTGTCACCGCCGCGGTGCTCGCCGGCCAGCTCACGATCGGCTGGGGCAACGACCTGCGCGATCTGTCCCGCGACCGCGCCGCCGGCCGCGCCGGCAAACCGCTGGCCGCCGGAGACCTCCCGGCGGGCACGGTGGTGCGCGCCCTGGCCGCGGCCGCGCTCGCCTGCCTGGCGCTGTCCGCGCTCACCGGCCCGCGCGCCGCTCTGGCCAACATCGTCCTCGTCACCGGCGCGGGCCACGCCTACAACCTCGTCCTCAAGGCGACCCCGTGGTCCTGGGCGCCGTACGCCTGCGCCTTCGGGGCGCTGCCCTCGGTGGTCACCCTCGCCGGACCCGCCCAGGCGTGGGCGGCGCCGTGGGCCACCGGCGCCGGCGCCGCGCTCGGAGTCGGGGCGCACCTGCTCAACACCCTGCCCGACCTCGCCGACGACGAACGCGCCGGCGTGCGCGGCCTGCCGCACCGGATCGGCGAACGCCCCTCGCGCGCCCTGGCCGCCGCTCTGCTGGCCGCCGCCTCGCTGCTCGCCGTGCTCGGCCCCTCCGGAACCCCTCCGGCCTGGGCGCTCGCCGCCCTCCTGCCGGTGGCCGCCCTCACCGCGCTCACCCTGGCCGCACACGGCCGCACCCCCTTCCGGGCCGCGGTGGCCGTCGCCCTGCTCGACGTCGTACTGCTCGTGGCGGCCGGCCGATGACGCCGGCATCCGCGCCATCCGCGCACTGGGACCTCGCCGTGGTCGGCGCCGGGCCGGCCGGCGCCGCCGCGGCCCTGGGCGCGCTGCACACCGATCCCGGCCTGCGCGTCGCCCTCCTGGACCGGGCGGACTTCCCCCGGGACAAGGCCTGCGGAGACGCGGTGGCCCCGCACGTCCTCGACCTCCTCGCCCGGGTCGGCGTCACCGGCCTCCTCGACGACCGGATCCCGGTCGGCCGGCTCCGCCTCGGCCGCGGCGGCCTGACCGCCGAGCGGCCGATGGCCCGCCCGGCGTGGGTGGTGCCGCGCAGGGTCCTCGACGCCCGGCTGGCCGACGCGGCGGTCGCGGCCGGCGCCCACCTCCTGCGGCACCGGGTCCGCGGCCTGCGGCAGGACACCGAGGCGGTGGTCCTGGACGGGCGGATCCGCGCCGCGGTCGTCGTCGGCGCCGACGGCGCCCACTCGGCCGTCCGCCGCGCGCTCGGCCTGCCCGCCGGCCCGGCCGCCCTGGCGCTGCGCGGCTACGCCCCGGTCCCGCCAGGGCGGCGCGGCGCGCAGGTCATCGAGTTCGGCACCCGGCACCAGCCGTCGTACGCCTGGTCCTTCGACCGCGGCGACGGCCTGGCGAACGTCGGGTACGGCGAGACCCTCCGCACCGGCCGTAAGGCACCGGCCCGCGCCCGGCTGCTCGAACGGCTCGAGGCGCTGCTGCCCGGCGCGGCGGAGGGCGGGCGGCAGTGGGTCGGACACCATCTGCCGCTCTCGACGGCGCGCTGGCGCCCTCCGTACGGCCGGGTGCTGCTCGCGGGCGACGCCGCCGGACTGGTGAACCCGCTGACCGGCGAGGGCATCTACTACGCGGTGGCCACCGGCATCGCGGCGGGCCGCGCCGCAGCCGCGGCCTGCCGTGACCGAAGGCCCGACCGGGCGGGGGAGCGGTACGCCCGTGCCACCGGCCGGGTCCTGCTGCCCCACCTACGCCACACCGCCCTGGCGGCCCGTCTCGCTCGCAGCCGCCACGTCGTCGAGGCGGCCCTGCGCGCCTGCTCCGCCGACCAGCGCGTCTTCGACGACCTCGTCGAACTCGGCCTGGCCCGGGGCCGCCTCACACCCGTCCTCGCGTTCGGCCTCGGCCGGGCGCTCGCCGCGTCCGCCCGCCCGACCGGCCGAAACCGGGAGCCAGCATGAGCACGCGCGTCCTCAGCGTTCGCGGCACCCTGCCCGAGCACCGCCACCGACAGGAGGAGATCACCGAGTTCCTCACCACCATGCCGGCCGCCGGCGCCGTCGACCGCGGCCTCGTCGAGCGGCTGCACCGCAACGTGTGCGTCGAGACCCGGCACACCGCGCTTCCCTTGGAGGAGTACGCCCGGCCGGGGGACTTCGGCCGGGCGAACGACGCCTTCATCCGGGCCGGCACCGAGCTCGGCGGCCGCGCGGTCGTCGAAGCGCTCAAGGACGCCGGCCTCGCCCCCGCCGACGTCGACTGCATCGTGTCGTGCACGGTGACCGGCCTGGCCGTCCCCTCGCTGGAGGCCCGCGTCGCGGCGGAGATCGGGCTGCGCCCCGACGTGGTCCGCCTGCCGCTGGTCGGCCTCGGCTGCGTCGCCGGCGCGGCCGGTCTCGCCCGGTTGCACGACCTGCTGCGCGGCCGGCCGGACGGGGTCGCGGTGCTGATGTCGGTCGAGCTGTGCTCGCTCACCCTCCAGCGCGACGACGCCTCGGTCGCCAACCTCGTGGCCGCCGGCCTGTTCGGGGACGGCGCCGCGGCGGTGGTCGCCGTCGGCCCCGAGCATCCGCTCGCGCACTCCGAGGATCCCGCCCAGCCCCTCGTACTGGCCTCGCGCAGCCGCCTCTACCCCGACTCGGAGCGCGCGATGGGCTGGGACGTCGGCCCCGGCGGGTTCAGGATCGTGCTCGACGCCTCGGTCCCCGATCTGGTGCGCCGGTACATCGGCGGCGACGTCCGCGACTTCCTCGCCGACCACGGGCTCAGCGCCGGAGACATCGACTGGTACGTGGCGCACCCCGGCGGCCCCAAGGTCCTCCACGCGCTGCAGGACGCGCTCGGGGTCGGGCGGGACGCCCTGGGGGTGACCTGGGAGTCACTGCGCCGGATCGGCAACCTGTCCTCCGCCTCGGTGCTGCACGTCATGGCGGACACGCTCGCCGCCCGCCCGCCCCGGCCCGGCTCCTACGGGCTGATGCTCGCCATGGGCCCGGGCTTCTGCTCCGAACTCGTCCTCCTGTGCGCCCCGGGCGGTGCGCGGTGAGCAGCGAGCCGCTGTTCACCGCCCTGGTCGTGGCCGTCGGCCTGGAGCGGGTCGCGGAACTGGCCGTGTCCCGCCGCAACGCCGCCTGGAGCTTCGCGCGCGGCGGTGTGGAACTCGGGCGGGGCCACTACCCGTTCATGGTGGCGCTGCACACGGGCCTGCTCGCCGGCGCGCTCGTGGAGGTGTGGACGCGCGGGCCGGACGCCGTACCGCCGCTCGCCTGGAGCATGCTCGCCCTCGTCGTGGCCTCGCAGGCGCTGCGCTGGTGGTGCATCGCCACCCTGGGCCGGCAGTGGAACACCCGGGTGATCGTCGTGCCCGGCGCCGCGCGGGTGACCGGCGGCCCCTACCGCATCCTGCCGCACCCGAACTACCTCGCCGTCGTCGTCGAGGGGATCGCGTTGCCGCTGGTCCACTCGGCCTGGATCACGGCGGCCGTCTTCACCGCGCTGAACGCCCTCCTGCTGGCCGCCCGCGTCCGCACCGAGGACGCCGCACTGGCGCGACTGGCCTGAGATGCCCGGGGGAAGGGCCGCCGTGGACCTGCTCGTCGTCGGCGGCGGCCCGGCAGGGCTCGCCACCGCCCTGCACGCGGCCCGGACAGGACTCGAGGTCACCGTCCTCGAACAACGCGCCGGCACCGTCGACAAGGCGTGCGGAGAGGGGCTGATGCCGGGAGCCGTCGCCGCCCTGGCCGCGCTCGGCGTGCACCCGGCCGGACACGAGCTGCGGGGCATCCGGTACGTCGCCGGACCCCACCGGGCCGCCGCCGCCTTCCGGACGGGGCCGGGCCGCGGAGTGCGCCGCACCGTGCTGCACACGGCACTGCGCGAGGCGGCGCTGGCCGCGGGTGCGCGGATCGAGCACCGCACCGTGCGCGGCGTCGAGCAGGACGGGCGGGGCGTGGTGGCCGGCGGCCTGAGGGCCGCCCACCTCGTCGCGGCCGACGGCCTGCACTCGCCGATCCGCCGGGCACTGGGCCTGGACCGGCCGCACCGGGCGCGCCCGCGCTACGGACTGCGGCGCCACTTCGAACTGACCCCCTGGAGCGACCATGTCGAGGTGCACTGGGCCCGCGGCGCGGAGGCCTATGTGACCCCGGTGGCCGACGGACTGGTGGGCGTGGCGGTGCTCACCGCCGGCCGCGGCTCCTACGACGACCACCTCGCCGCCTTCCCCGGTCTGCGCGAGCGGCTGTCCGGGGCCCGGCCGGCCGGACCGGTGCGCGGGGCCGGACCGCTGCGCCGCGGCGCGAGAGCGCGCACCGCCGGCCGGGTGCTGCTCGTCGGCGACGCGGCCGGCTACGTCGACGCGCTGACCGGTGAGGGTGTGGCACTGGCACTGGCGCAGGCGCAGGCGGCGGTACGCGCGGTCACCGGGGGCGATCCGGGAGCCTATGAGCGGGACTGGCGGCGGCTCACCCGGCGCTACCGCCTGCTGACCCGCGCACTGCTCGCGGCGACCGGGCCGCCCCCCGCCCGGGCGGCGCTGGTCCCCGCGGCGCAGCGGCTGCCCCGGCTGTTCTCCGCCGCCGTCGACGCGCTGGCCCGCCCGGCGGGGGAGTGAGCCCCGGCGGGCGGACGGTGACCGGTGGTCAGTGCTTTCCGATGCCGGAGCCGACCGCCTCCCGGAAGTTGCGCAGCGCGTCGCCGGGGAGCAGATAGCCGGACAGGACGTTGCGGGTGTCGGCGCGGCGGACGGCGGACACGTAGCCGGCGTGCGAGGGGTACAGCCGGTCGAGACGGCCCTCGCCGAACGGGATGTGGGTGCCGAACAGGACGCAGAAGGTCTCCCCGGAGTTGTCGCCGGTGTTGAGCGCGGTCGGCGCCTGGACCTGGGAGAGCCGGATGCCGCCGCGCGCCAGGCCGAGCCCGTCGCGCGCCTTGGTGCCGTCGGGGGCGAACTCCAGCGGCGGCGCCGTCGGCGGCCGGACACCCCGTTCGGCCCAGCGAACCAGATGGCCGTAGGCGGCGGCGATCACGTGGTGCAGCGGAACCCTGCTGAACGCCGGACGGTCGCAGGCGTAAGTGGGCACGGAGCCCAGGTCGCGGTCGAGGAGGGGCCGGCGGTACTCCTGGCCGTGCCATCCGGAGTGCGCGGTGCCGGCGACCTCCCAGCGCCGGTAGCGGTCGTCGTCGGCGCGCCGCTCCGGGGTGCGCACATCGGTCTCCGACAGCACGTGGAACACCGGTTCGGCGCCCTTCCGGGACGGCGCGGGACCGACGATGTGGGCGTAGGCGTCGAAGACGGGCCCGGTCCGGGGCAGGACGTGGTCGTAGTAGACCGTCATCCGCGCGGCGGACTGCGACGCACCGACGGCCAGTACCGTCTCGGCCCGGAGCGGTCCGAGGGGGGCGGCGCCCTCACGGGTCCGCAGGGCCCGGGCAGCCTGCGCGAACACGTCGTAGGACAGCTCGTCGGCGGTGAAGCGGCCCCGGCCGGTGACATCGAGCCGCCCGTAGCGGGCGGGGCTCCAGCCGCGCAGCTGCTCCACCCCGATCCGCTGGGCGGAGACGCCGACCCAGGCGTAGCCTCCGCGGAGGATCTGCTCGGGGGACCACAGGGCGTCCAGGTCGTACCCGGCCGAGACGTTCTGCCACTCGGTCAGGACCGTGCCGTTGAAGTCCCCGGGGTCGGCGGGGCGGCGGACGATGAGGCGGGTGGTGTACGGCACGTCGGAAGCCAGGAGTTCGCCGGTGGTGCTGTAGCCGTCGGCCTCGCCGGACAGAAGGAACTCCTCCTCCACGTACCCGGCGGCGGCCAGGTCCGTGGAAGTGGACAGCCATGGATGGGTGTCCTCCACGTCCGGGGCCGAGGGATCGCCGGGAACCGTCCCGGCGACGGGCCCCCGCACGACCGGTGTGCCGACCACCGCCCCGGGCGCCGCCTCCGCCGCCGGGGCGGACCGCGGAGCGGCCTCGGCCGCTCCCGTGGCCAGGGTGGCGGTGACCAGGGCGGTCAGTAAGATCCGCGACGTTCTGCGCCATGTGCTCATACGCGTCCGGCTCCTTTTCCCGGGCGGGCTGCGGTGCCCGCCCGTCCCCGGACAGGATGGCCGGTGCGGGCCGGGGCTTCATCGGCCGAACCACCGGCCCTGGCCCCTGCCCGCTTCCCCGGTCGGTAGCGTCTGCCGGGTGATCGACGACGCCGACACCTGGAACCGGCTCGCCGCCCTGCTGCCGGAGGCCGGCGCCCGGGAGGTCAGGGACTGCTGGGAGATCGGGGAGCGGGAGGCGGGACTCGGCCTGCTCGTCTCCGGCCTTCTCGCCCACCGGGTACCGATCAGCGAGACGGTCAGGGCCCGGATCTCCGTGCTCGCGGAGGACTGGGGTGAGCGGGAGGCGCTCACACCCCGGATCCTGCGGTGCCGTGGCGACGGAGGCGTGTCCACCGTGAGGCTGATCGAACAGGAGGGCGGTTCCGCCGGCGGGCCGGCGGCCGGAGCCGGTCCAGGCCCGGCCGGTTACGTCCTCCTGCCGTGGATCGCCTGTGACGGATGCGGCCGGGTCCTGCTGCGGGCCCATGACCGGCAGCGGTGGGGAGGCCTCTCCTTCTCGGCCCGGCACTACGCCATCACCTCGCCCGACCGTGCCACCGTCCTGCGGACGCTCCCCGACGGCGCCGCGGGCGAGGCGTTCGACGTGCTCCTGCGGGAGTGCGACGGGCCGCCGGCGGCTGTCGGCCCGGGGGACGCCGCGCCGCGTGGGGCGGAGCCACAGGACGGCCCGCGCGGTCGTCGCGCTACCTCGGGTCGCGGTTGAACAGGGACTTGGACCAGAGGTGTCCGAGTGCGGCAAGGACCAGGCACCAGGCCACGGCGAGCGGGCCGTTGTGGCCTATCCCGGTGCCGAGCAGCAGGCCGCGCAGGGTCTCGATGGCCGGTGTGAAGGGCTGGTACTCGGCGATCGGCCGGAACCAGCCCGGCATCGCGTCGACGGGGACGAAGGCGCTGGAGATCAGCGGCAGGACGATCAGCGGCAGCGCGTTGTTGCTCGCCGCCTCGGCGTTCGGGCTGACCATGCCCATTCCGACGGCGATCCAGGTGAGCGCCAGGGCGACCAGCGTCACCAGCCCGAAAGCGGCCAGCCACTCCAGGGCGGTCGCATCCGTGGACCGGAAGCCGATGGCCACGGCGACGGCGCCGACGAGGACCACACTGGCGACCGACCGCAGCACGCTGCCGACGACGTGCCCGATGAGCACGGAGCCGCGGTGGATCGCCATGGTGCGGAAACGGGCGACGATGCCCTCGGACATGTCCGTGGACACCGACACCGCGGTGCCCACCACGGTGCTGCCGATGGTCATCAGCAGCAGGCCCGGCAGGAGGTAGGCGAGGTACGCGGAGCGGTCGGCGCCGCCGATGCCCGCGCTCATCACCTCGCCGAAGACGTAGACGAACAGCAGCAGCAGGACGATCGGGGTGAGCAGGAGGTTCAGTGTCAGGGACGGGTAGCGCCGCACGTGCAGGAGACTGCGGCGCACCATCGTGGAGGAGTCGCGGACGGCGAGGGGCAGGGAACTCATCGGGGGGTCTCCTCGGAGGGCTGGTCGGTGCCGCCGGTCAGGGCGAAGAACACGTCGTCGAGGTCGGGAGTGCGTACGGTCAGCTCGTCCGCCTCGATACCGGCGGAGTCCAGCCGGTCGAGAACGGAGCGCACCGCGCGCTGGCTGCCGTCACTGGGGATCCGCAGCACGAGGGAGTCGTCGTCGCGGGCGGCCCCGCGCAGTGCGCCGGCGGCGGACCGGTAGGCGGCCGGGTCGGTGAAACGGAGGCGGACATGGCCGCCTGAGACCAGCCGCTTCAGCTCGTCGGGGGTGCCCTCGGCGGCGATCCTGCCGCCCGCGAGCACGGCGACGCGGTCGGCGAGCTCATCGGCCTCCTCCAGGTACTGGGTGGTGAGGAGGACTGTGGTGCCGCTCGTTACGAGGTCACGGACGGCTCCCCACATGTTGTGGCGGGCGCGGGGGTCGAGGCCGGTGGTCGGCTCGTCGAGGAAGATGACGCTCGGGTCGCCGACGAGTGTCATGGCGATGTCGAGGCGGCGCTTCATACCGCCGGAGTAGGTGGAGGCGGGTTTCTTCGCGGCGTCGGTGAGGCCGAAACGCTCCAGCAGTTCGGCGGTGACCCGCCGCCCCTCGTGTCTGGGCAGGTGGTGCAGGTCGGCCATGAGGAGCATGTTCTCCTCGCCGGTGATCAGGCCGTCGACGGCGGAGAACTGCCCGGTGACGCCGATCGCGGCGCGCACGGCCTGCGGTGACGTGGCGATGTCGTGACCCGCGACCAGGGCCCGGCCGCCGTCGGCGCCGATGAGGGTGGAGAGGATCTTGACGGTGGTGGTCTTGCCGGCGCCGTTGGGGCCGAGCAGCGCGAACACGGATCCGGCCGGGATGCGCAGGTCGATGCCGTCGAGGACGGTCTTGTCGCCGTAGGACTTGCGCAGCCCGGCGGCGGAGACGGCGGCGGGTGGCCGCGAAACGCCGTTTCTCTTGGACGTGGGCATGACAGATGAAGGCATGGAGTCCTCCCCCTCGGAGGCCGAAGCGGTGAAACGGTGAAGTGGTGGGGGTGAGCCGGAACCGGCCCACGGGGCCGGTGTTCAGGCCCGGGCGCGGCGGATGTCGATGTTGCCGTAGCGGGTCCGGGCGCGCACCTCGACGGTGTCCTCGGTCTTCTCCGGGGCCTCGGAGGCGGCGAGGGTGTTGCGTACCTGCCCGCGGGCGGAGCTGACGTCGAGCCAGGCGGCTGTCCCGTCACGGACGCCGACCTCGATGGCTCCGTAGGAGGTCTCCAACTGAACCGTCCCACGAGCGACTTCGGCGACGCGCAGGGTGCCGTGGGCAGTGGTGGCGACGACCGGGCCCTCGGCGCGCGTGATGTCGATGTCGCCGTTGGAACCGCTCACCCGCAGTTCGTCCGCCGCGGTGCCGACGGTCGTGGTGCCGTGCGAGTTCTTCAGGACGGCGGGACCGCGGACGGCGCCGACACGCAGGCTTCCGGAACTGGTGGTGATCTCGGCCGGACCCTCGACCCGGTCGACGGTGATCGAGCCGTGGGAGGCCGTCAGTTTCAGGGGCCCGGTCGTATCGAGGCGGACGTCGCCGGAGGAGGTCTTCACCCGGACCTCGCCGAGCCGGCCCTCGCCGAGCACCTGGGCCCAGGCGCCGGTCATGTCGACGTGCGAGTCCGTAGGCAGTTCGACCGTGACGTCGACGATGCCGGTGCGCCCGACGAGGTGGCGCCGCCTGGGCGTCCTGACGGTCAGGGCGCCGCCGGAGTACGTGATCTCGGTCTGGTCGGCCGCGCGTACGTCCTGTTCCCGCTTCGGGTCGCGGGGCCGCACCTCGACGACGGTGTCGAGGCGGTCGCCCGCGGTGAACCGGATGGAACCGGCCTCCACGTGCGCCGTGGCCGAGATCGGTTCCGGGGTGTCGAAAGAAGGCATGGCTGTCCCGTCATCCTGGGTCTTGGTGGCGTCCCCGCTGGTGGGACGTGGTCTGAGTGAAGTGGTGCGGGTGCCGGGCGCGGGCTAGCGCACCCAGCCCGTGTAGCTCTGCCCGATGGTCCGGGTCCTCTCCACCGGGCGGTGGTGGTGGCCGTCGAGCGCGGTCGAAACGGCGCGCACCAGCCATGCGTTGACCGACAGGCCCTCGCGGCTCGCGGCCTCCTCGGCCCGGGCCTTGAGATGGGCCGGCAGGCGCAGGTTGACGCGGGCGGTGCCGCCCTCCTCGCCGTCGGCCGGGGGCGGGGGCGCGAGCGGTTCGACAGGCGCGGAGGGTTCCACGGGGGCGCCGTCGGCGGGCGGCATCACCACGAATTCGGGGTCGAGCCCGCGCAGCCGTACGTCGACCGAGCCGGGGGCGAGTTCGCGGGTGATCTCGTCCATCGCGGCGGAGAGCACATTGAGCATGGTCAGCCGGGCCGCCGACTCCAGAGGGGTGGTGAGCCTCTCGGCCAGCTCGCGGGCTTCGCCGCCGCCGGCCTCGGCGGCCACCGCGAGTTCGCGGCGGAGGGTGTCGACATACGGAGTGAGGTCCATGGCGCCATGATGGCATCACGTGGCGCCATGCGCAAGCCCGGATGGCGCCTTGCGTGGGAGGGGATCAAGGGCGACCGCATTGAACTGCGGAAATGTCGTTCCGGTGGTTTGTGTGGCCGTGATGTCGTGCGTGTAAGCGGGGCCTCGGGAACGCGTGATGGCGCCATCGGGAGCCAGACGGCGCCGGATGGCACCGGATGGCGCCCATTGGGTGCCATCCGGTGCCACTGCGGCTCCTCCCCGTCTTCCGGGCGCTGCCGGTGAGGACCCGACCTCGTCCGGATCCGAGGGGCGCGGGCTCAGGATCGGGCGGTGCGGAGCACCTGGCGGCCGCGGGCGCCAAGTACGCCTCCAGGGGAGCGGGGAGAGGGTTGAAAGCGCTGGTTGGAGGCGACATGGGAGAGAGGTGAATCTGATAACTTCCCGACGGAGGTGAAAGGCGTGCCCACCGAGGAAGAGCTGTTCGCGTCCGTGGACGCGCTGCTGGAGGAGGAGCCGCAACTGCCGCCCCCGGCGGAGCGGGCCCGGCTGAGGGAGGCCGCCGGAATCACCCAGGCCCGTCTGGCCCAGGCGATGAAGTCCACACTGCAGACGGTGAAGAACTGGGAGAACGGGCGCGCGGAGCCGAGGCCGCCACGGCTGCAGGCGTACCAGCGGCTGCTGGAGGGCTGGGCCGCGAAGTACCCGGGAGCCGAAGCGGCCTCACCCCCGTCCGCGCCGGCACCACAGGAGCCGACCGCGGCCCCCGAGCCTCCGGCCGGGCCGGAGTCCGCCGCCGCGCCGGACACGAAGCGGCTCCCCGAGCCCGCGTCCCGGCCCGCGCCGCCGTCCCGCCCGGCGCGTGAGCGGCCGGTGGCGC
>NZ_JAKMAY010000082.1:0-20233 GCF_022015835.1 Streptomyces sp. ICN903
GTGTGCGCGGGTGCGGGACGCGGGGTGCGGTGCCGGTGGGGCGGCGTCGCCGCAGTGAGGTTACCGCGCCCGGTGCGGGGGGACGGCCGGGGCTTCACGGCTCGGACTCCTCGGTCCCGGGGCTCCGTGCTTGCGGGGCTCCGTGCTTGCGGGCCGTCAGCGCCAGTCGGGATAGGCGGAGTAGCTCCCGGCCTCGGGGTAGGCGGAGTAGCCGCCGGCGCCGGCCGCCTCGCCCGGCCCGTCCTCCAGGTCCTCCGGCAGCAGGCTCCACACGATCAGGTCGGTGCGGATGTCGGTCCAGCTCCCGTCCTCGGTGCGGGTCCGGGCTATCCAGGCGTTGCGCAGCACGCCCTCGCTGACGCAGCCGACCTTCTGGGCGACCTGCTGGGAGGCGGTGTTGTCGGCCGGGGTGCGGATCTCCAGCCGCTCGAACTTCCGGTCCTGGAAAAGCCACTGGGCGGCGGCGAGCAGCGACTCGGCGGCGTACCCCTCGCCTCGCGCCCAGGGGGCGATCACGTACGCGGCCTCGGCGGACAGCACCCGCCAGTCGGCCTTGCGCAGATGGACGGTGCCGACCAGGCGCTGGGTGAGGAACTCGGTCACGGCGAAGACGATGCCGCGTCCCCCGGTCCGCTCCGCGGGCGCCCCCCGGGTTATCCACTCCAGGGCGTGCTCCTCGGTGTAGGGGACGGGCACGGAGGTCCAGGCGGTGACCAGTTCGTCGTTCATCATCTCGGTGAACGCGGGGGCGTCCTCGGTCTCGAGGGGACGCAGCACGATCCGTTCCGTGCTGATCGAGATCTCCGGGAAGATGGATGTCATGCGCCGCTCCAGCCTGACGGGGTCGAGTGCACAGCATGCAGCATCACCCCGGCGGTGTGCAGCGCGGGCCCCGGTGGTGGGCCGGGCCCCCGGAAACCCCCGCCGGGGCCCGGCCCACCACCCCACCGGTGTCAGGAGGCGTCGGAGGCGGCCACCACCGAGCCGCGGTACTCCTTCTCGATGAAGTCGGCGACCTCCTGGGAGGACAGCAGGTCGGCCAGCTTCCTCACCCGCGGGTCGTCCTCGTCGCCCTCCTTCACGACGAGGAGGTTGACGTAGGGGTTGCCCTCGGCCTCTTCCAGTGCCAGGGCGTCCTCGGCGGGCTCCAGACCGGCCTCGATGGCGTAGTTGCCGTTGACGACGGCGGCGTCCACGTCCTCGAGGGAGCGGGGCAGCGCGGCCGCCTCAAGCTCCTTGAACTCCAGGCCCTTGGCGTCGGCTATGTCGGCCAGGGTGGCGTCCTGCCCGGCACCGTCCTTCAGCTCGATCAGACCGTGGTCGTCCAGGAGCTTGAGGGCACGGCCCTCGTTGGTGGTGTCGTTGGGCACCGCGACGGTGTCGCCGGCGCCGAGTTCGGATGCCTTCTTCAGGGTGGAGGAGTACAGGCCCAGCGGTTCCAGGTGGACACCCGTCACGGGCACCAGGTGGGTGCCCTGCTTGGCGTTGACGTCGTCCAGGTAGGGCTTGTGCTGGAAGTAGTTGGCGTCGACCTCGCCGTTCTCGGTGGCGGTGTTGGGCAGGACGTAGTCGGTGAACTCCCTGATCTCCAGCTCCAGTCCGGCCTTCTCGGCCAGGTTGTCCCTGACGAAGCCGAGGATGTCGGCGTGCGGGGTCGGGGAGGCGGCGACGGTCAGCGGTGCGTCGGCGTTCCCCGGACCGCCGGAGGCTGCGGGGTCGGAGTCGGTGCCGCAGGCGGTCAGCGACAGGGCCAGCGCGGTGGTGGCCAGGGCGGCGGCGGCCCTGGCGCGGGCGGGCTTGGTGACGGCGGACTTGGTGATGGTGCGCACGAAGAGTGCCTCTTTCCGTTGTGCGTTCTCCGGGCTCCGGGGTGCCGGGGCTCCGGTCGGTGCCGGACAAGGGGTCCGGCTTCCATGGGTGGGGGGTGGGTCGAGGGTGGTTCAGGTGGTGCGCTCGCGGCGGGAGAGCAGGCGCACCGCGCCGTCGCCCAGGAGCTGCACCGCGGTGATGAGGGCGAGCAGCACGACGACGGTGGCGAGCATGAAGCCGGTCTCGAAGCGCTGGTAGCCGTAGGTGATGGCCTTGCTGCCCAGGCCTTCGGCCCCCACCGCGCCGGCCATCGCGGAGTAGCCGACGAGGGTGATGACGGTGGTGGTCAGACCGGCCACGAGGGAGGGCAGGGCCTGCGGCAGCAGCGCCTTGAAGACGACCGTGCCGGTACCGCCGCCCATGGACAGGACGGCCTCGACCAGTCCGTGGTCCACCTCGCGCACGGCCGTCTCCACCAGGCGGGCGAAGAAGGGGATGGCGCCGATGGACAGCGGCACCACGGCGGCCGTCGGGCCGATGGAGGTGCCGACGACCAGGCGGGTGAAGGGGATCAGGGCGACGACGAGGATGATGAAGGGCAGGGAGCGCCCGACGTTGACCACGGTGCCGACGGCCTTGTTGACCGCCCTGTTCGCCAGCAGCCCGCCGCGGTCGGTGAGCACCAGCAGCACGCCCAGCGGCAGGCCGCCCAGGACGGTCACGAGGGTGGACCAGCCGACCATGTAGAGGGTGTCGACGGTGCCCTGGAGCAGGATGGGCTGCATCTCCGGCCAGGTCATCGGGTCTTCTCCACGGTCTCGAAGGTCTCGGGCGTCTCGGATGCCTCGGGGGCCTCGGGGGCCCGGGCGGCTCCGGCCGCCCCGGGGAACTCGACGGTCAGTCCCCGCTCGCGCAGGAAGCCGATCGGCACGGCGTTGTCCTCGCGGCGGCCGGGCAGTTCGATCCGCATCCGGCCCACCTGGCGACCGCCGATGGTGTCCATGGCGGCGCCGAGGATCGACACGTCGATGCCGTGGGTGCGCGAGAGCTGGGAGATCAGCGGCCGTCCGGTGCTCTCGCCGTGGAAGGTGACGTCCACGACGGTGCGCTCCCGGGCCGCTCCCTCTGCGGCCGGGGCCGCTCCCCCGAGGGGGAACAGTTCGCGGGCCAGCTCCGAGCCCGGGGTGGCCAGTAGCCCGGAGACGGTGCCGGACTCGACGACCTTCCCGTCCCGCATCAGCGCGGCCGAGTCGCAGACGGTCTTGACGACGTCCATCTCGTGGGTGATGAGCAGGACGGTCAGACCGAGCTGCCGGTTGAGGTCGCGCAGCAGGGCCAGGACGGAGCGGGTGGTCTCCGGGTCGAGCGCGGAGGTCGCCTCGTCCGACAGCAGCACCCTGGGGTCGCCCGCCAGCGCCCGGGCGATGCCGACGCGCTGCTTCTGGCCGCCGGAGAGCTGTGCGGGCCAGGAGCGGGCGTGGTCGGCGAGGCCGACCAGGCCGAGCAGTTCGCGGGCCTTGCGGGCGCGCTCGCGGCCGGGGACGCCGAGGATCTCCAGCGGCAGTTCGACGTTGCCCTGGACGGTGCGGGAGGACAGCAGGTTGAAGTGCTGGAAGACCATGCCGATGCGGCTGCGCGCCCGGCGCAGCTCGGCGCCGGCCCGCGGTCCGCGCCCGGCCAGGGCGGTGAGGTCCTGTCCGTCGACGACGACCGTGCCGGAGGTGGGTCTCTCCAGCAGGTTGACGCAGCGGATGAGGGAGGACTTCCCCGCGCCGCTGCGGCCGACGACGCCGAAGACCTCGCCCTCGCGGACATGGAGGTCGACGCCGTCGAGCGCTGTCACGTCGCGGCCTCGGGAACGGTAGACCTTGGTGAGTCCCGTGGTGGTGATCACTGGGTGTCCATCACTGTCGAGTGCGCGGCGCGGGGATGCGGCGCCGGGCACGGGAGGTTCCTGACGAAAGGGGTGGGAACCCGCGGTCCGGGCCACGCCCGGAGCGGGCGGACGGCGGGCGAGCGCGGGGCCGAGCACATCGGGTGTCCTCCCGGCGGACTGCCGGGAGGCGGGGGCTCAGGTCTCGCTTCGGGGCGCGAGGCGGCTCAGGCGGGGGCCCTCAGCGGTCACACATTCGACACATACGGCGAGCACCGGGCGTCGTGGTCGCCTCGGTCGCACAAATGCGGCAGCTCGTCGCGGTCATGCGGACGAGTAAAGCAGACCACTGCCCCCTACACGCAAAAGACGGACGCCTATGTCCGGATAGTGGACAGCCGAGGTGTGCGACGACCGGCCCGGACTCCTTCGCCGAAAGACCGCCGCACCCGCCGCCACCTGCGTGGACGCCATTCGCGGGCCGTACGGGGGGCGACCCGGTCTGTGGTCAAGGCCACGGTCGGCGGGGGCTTCGGGAGGGGTCGTTTCGTCCGCGATGACGGGCTCGAATAAGGTGCCGACATGCTCACCCCGCTGACGGTCGCGGTCGCCGTGGCCGCGCTCGCCCTGGCAGCCTGGTGCGGCTTCGCGGCCTACCGGGACCAGCCGACCAAGGACTGGCACTTCGCCGGCATGGCCGTGGTGACCGTACTGGCCCTGGTGCAGCTGGTCGTCGGCGTCGTACAGCTGGCGCGCGGCGAGAAGCCGGACGGCGGCACGGTGGTCTTCGTCTCCTATCTGCTGGGTGTGGCGGCCTGCGTGCCCGCGGTCGGCTTCATGTCGCTGGCCGAACGCACCCGCTGGGGCTCGGCGACGGTCGCCGCGGGCGCGGTGGTGATGGCCGTCCTCCAGGTGCGGCTGTACGACGTGTGGGGAGGCGGGCATGGCTGAGCCCTCGGGGCCCCGGGCCCCGTCCGGCCCGCCGGCGCGGCCGGGTCTGAACCGCGGACCGGGCCGGCTGCTGGTCACGCTGTACGCGGTCTTCGCGATCGGCGCGACCTCCCGCTCGGTCTACCAGCTCTCCACCCGCTTCGACGAGGCGCCGCTGGCGTACCTCCTGTCGGCGGTGGCCGCGGCGGTGTACGTGGTGATCACCGTCGCCCTGGTCCGCGGCGGCAGGGGCGCCCGCCGTGTGGCGCTGGTGTGCTGCGCGGCCGAGCTGGCCGGGGTGCTGACGGTCGGCACCTGGACGGTGCTGGATCCGTCGGCCTTCCCCGATGCGACCGTCTGGTCGGACTACGGCCTGGGGTATCTGCTGCTCCCGCTGGTCCTGCCGGTGATCGGCCTGCTGTGGCTGCGCCGCTCGCCCGCCGGGGCCGGTGCGGTCTGACCCCTCCCGCACACGCACGGCCGCCCCGGCGGGGATCCCCGCCGGGGCGGCCGTGCGTGTGCGGGACGCGCGGGGGGCGCGGTCAGGCGCTGGCGGCGTACGTCCGGGAGACGTCCCCGCCCGCGGGCTCCGGCGCCTTCTCCAGGGTCACCATGTCCAGCCGGGGGGAGATCCGCTCGGTGGCCACCGGGGTGTAGCCGAGCCTGCGGTAGAGGCGGATGTTGCCCTCGCTGCGGTGGCCGGTGGACAGCCGGTAGCGCCGGGCGGACCGCTCCCGCGCCAGCCGCTCCTCGACCGCGGACAGCAGCCTCCCGCCGAGCCCGTGCCGCTGCATGCGGGGGTGGACGATCAGCTTGCCGATCACGGCCGTGCCGTCGTCCTCGACGCGGCCGCGCACCGAGCCGACGACCTCCGCGCCGAGCCGGGCCACGAGCACGCAGCCGCGGGCCAGTTCGGCGCGGAGGTCGTCGAGGGTCTGGGTGAGCGGCTCGATGCCGTAGTCGCCGTAGAGCGCGGCCTCGGACTGGTAGCACAGGTACTGCAGTTTGAGGATCTGCTCGGCGTCTTCGTCCGTCGCCGCCGAGATGGTCACGCTCGTTCCCATGTGCGCACGTCTCCCCATGTCTCGTCGCGTCCGGGCGCGCGTGTCGAACGAGGGTCGCGCGCCGGAACTGTCTGCCCTGATGACGCCGGTGGTTCACCGCACCCTTCCCCTGGTTCGGGGGGCGCAACCTCCGTCGTGAGCATTCTGCGCAGGCGATCGGTGCAAGGGGAACGAATCGGTTCGGGACCGCTCTGTGAGATTCCCAACTCGCGGGCCGCTTCCGGTGGGAGGAGAACCGGCGGCGGTGCCCCGGCGGGAGAGCGGCCCGGTGCGGGCGGCGGGGGCCGGGCCGGTCGCCGGGAGGGCGAAGCGGTCGCGCGGGCCGCGAGTGCGCCGCCCTCACGGGCGAGCACCGCGGCCCGCTCGGCCCTCCGGTCCGGCCGGGTCCGGCCGTCAGCTCCGGCGGAAGTCCTCGGCGGCCAGCAGGGCGGTGTCCGGCTGGTCGGCGAAGACGCCGTCGATGCCCGTCGCGAAGTACGCCCGCAGGGCGCCGAAGGCGTCCCCGTAGGCGTCCGGGTCGGTGCCGCGGCGGAAGTCCGCGGGCAGGAACCGGTTCTCGTTGCGCATGGTGTACGGGTGGATCAGCAGTCCGCGGGCGTGGGCGTCGCGCACCAGGGTGGTGGGCTCGCCCAGCCGCCCGTCCGCCCGCCGGGGGACGACCAGGTCCAGCGTCGGCCCGATGCCCTGGGCGAAGCCGGAGATCCACTCCAGCCCCCTGGGGGTGACCAGGTCGGCCACGGTGCGCGGGTCGCCGGCCTCGGTGAAGTCCCACGGCCGGGAGGAGGCCGAGGAGAGCAGCACCACGCGCGGGGTCCGCACCAGCCGGCTCATCCGCTCCATGCTGCTCGGCTCGAAGGACTGCAGGAACGTGGGCGAGTTCGCGCGGTCCCGCCCGTACCGGCGCAGCAGTTTCGCCAGCCGCTCCTCCAGGCCCAGGCCCAGGCCTCGGAAGTAACTGGGGTGCTTGGTCTCGATGTGCAGCCAGACCGGGCGTCCGCGCCGGCGACCCTCGCGCTCGGCCCAGCGCAGCACCTCCTCGAAGGACGGGACCGTCCAGCGGCCGTCGTAGAGGGTGTTGTCGGGGCGGGTGCCGGGGATGCGCTCGGTGGCGCGCAGCGTCTTGAGCTCGGCGAGGGTGAAGTCCTCGGTGAACCAGCCGGTGATCTCGGTGCCGTCCACCGTCCTGGTGGCCTTGCGGCCGGCGAACTCCGGGTGGTCGGCCACGTCCGTGGTACCGGTGATGTCGTTCTCGTGGCGGCAGACGAGATGGCCGTCCCGGGTGGGCACGAGGTCCTGCTCGATGACGTCGGCGCCCATGTCGAGGGCGAGTTGGTAGGCCCCCAGAGTGTGCTCGGGCCGGTAGCCGCTGGCGCCGCGGTGGGCGATGACGGCGGGCGTCGGCAGGGCCGTGCGTCCCCGGCCCGCGCCGCTCCCCCGGCCGCCGTCGGCCGCCGCCGCGGCGGCGGCCGGTCCCAGCGCCGCCGCGCCCGCGCCCAGCACCGCCGCGCCCAGCACGGTTCTGCGGTCCGGCCTCTGCGCCTGTCCCATGAGCACTCCTCTCGGCTTCACACGCCTGTGACTGTCCCGCACCTGACAAGCAACGGAACCCGCGCATGGTAGGTGTGCGTCGCTTCACCGCGGGAGACCGCGCACGAAACGTGGCGTGAACGGCTGACAAATCGCGCCATCGCGGGGTATCCGTGGGACGAACCCGGCGCGCGCCCGCCGGTGACCGGCGAGTACCGTACCGACCTGCGCGGGTGCGCGCGCTGACCATCACGACCGGAGGGCACGTTGTCCCGTTTCCTGCTCATCAAGGCGCTGCTCGGCCCGCTCCTGCGCGTGCTGTTCCGTCCGCAGGTCGAGGGAGCGGAGCGGATCCCCGGCAGCGGACCGGTGATCCTGGCCGGCAACCACCTGACCTTCATCGACTCGATGATCCTCCCGCTCGTCGTCGACCGGCAGGTCTTCTTCATCGGCAAGGACGAGTACGTCACCGGGAAGAGCCTCAAGGGCCGCCTGATGGCGTGGTTCTTCACCGGCGTCGGCATGATCCCGGTGGACCGCGACGGCGGGCGCGGCGGCGTCGCGGCGCTGATGACCGGCCGCCGGGTGCTGGAGGAGGGCAACGTCTTCGGCATCTACCCGGAGGGCACCCGCTCCCCCGACGGCCGCCTGTACCGGGGCCGCACCGGCATCGCCAGGCTGACGCTGATGACCGGCGCGCCTGTCGTCCCGTTCGCGATGATCGGCACCGACCGTGTGCAGCCGGGCGGCAGCGGACTGCCCCGGATCGGCCCGGGCCGCCGCATCACCGTCCGCTTCGGCGAGCCGCTGGACTTCTCGCGCTACGACGGCATGGACCGCGACCGCTATGTGCTGCGGGCCGTGACCGACGAGGTGATGAGCCATGTGATGCGCCTGTCGGGCCAGGAGTACGTGGACGTGTACGCCACCAAGGCCAAGGCGGCCTGAGGCGCCCTCCGGCCCCCGGTACCGCCACAGGCGGTACCGGGGGCCGTCGTCTCCCCGCCGCCGGACGGCGGCCGGGCGGACGGCTCACCGGGGCGGGCGCCCGCCCGGCCCGGCCGCCGCGGCGGCTCCTTCGGGAACGCCGTGCGCGAGGACCAGCTTGAGCAGCAGCACCACGGGCAGCCAGGCCATTCCACCGGGTGCGGTGACCAGCGGCGCGATCATGGCCCCCAGAGCGACGGCCCCCAGCGCCACCGGGCGCCGGAGGGGTTCGCGGACCCGGGCCACCAGTACGGAGCCGGCCAGCGCCCAGAGGTACCACAAGGGGCCCCACCACCAGGGCCCGCCGTCGAAGGCGAGACCGGCCGCGAGCGGTTGGACGTGCGCGGCGGTGAAGCCCACCGGACGGTGCAGGAAGCGCCCCGCCGCCCCCGTTCCCGGAGGCGGCGGCGAGTGGTAGAAGCGCTTGGCCGTGTCCAGCCCGTTGGCCACCACGCCCCCCGCCAGGTCCCACACGAGCAGCAGGCCCAGCACCCACTGCCACCAGGACCAGCCCTCGTCCCGGCCGTACACCGCGAGGACCGCGCACCCGGCCGCCGCCACAGCGTGGGCCAGACCCTTCTGCGCGGGTGTCGCGCCCGTGCCGAAGAGCCAGTCCGGCCTGCCGGTCCTCCCGGGCTCCCCCACCTTCTCCGCTCCTCGCTCGTCGCCACCGCCGCCGATGAGCGGCGCGGTCCACCGTGTGTGCACGGGTGTCCGGGCAGACGGTCACCCCCGCGGGTGACCGCGTCCCCCCGGAACACCCGGGTTCACTCCTTCCGGCGGCATGCCCGGGCCCGGAGCTGTCCATGCTTCCCCAGGACACCGGCAGACCTGGCAGACCTGGCAGACCTGGAGGAACACCACGGTGCCGCGCTCGCCGGCGAAGCACCGCCGGACACCGCGCGCAGCCGCCCGGTGGCGCTGCGCGGGGCGTCCGGGTGGGCGGCGCGGAGGACGTGGAAGCGGAGGGTGGCCCGGAAGGGGCGCGAAGGGCGCGAGGAGGGGAGGCGGCGGGTGCTCCGCCGCCCCGCGCCCGCTCTGGGCGCGATGGTCGAGGGCAGCGCCGAGCGCGGGCCGGCGGGTGGAGCCGGGCGTGCCGCTGGTGGTCGTCCTGGGGCACGAGCGCTGCGGTGCGGTGACCGCGGCGCTCCGGCCGCGTACGGCCGGCGCCCGGCCGCCGGCCCGTCCGGTCGTGGCCGCCGCCGCGTTGGCGGCGGCCTGCCGGGGCGGTCCGGGTGCCGCCGCTGCGGCGGGGCGAACCGGGGGTGGTCGGAGCCCACTGCCGGGAGGAGACCGGCGAGGTGGAGTTCCTCACCGGTCCCTGACAGGGGTCCTGCGGAGGCCCGGCCGGTCCGGCAGCTGCCTGGCGGCCGGTCAGACCACGGCGCCCGGGCGGTCCTCCCCGGCCCACTCCCGCTGCCGGGCCAGTTCCTCCTTGACCTCCGCGAGCTGGACGGCGACGGCGGACGGCGCGGTGCCGCCCCGTCCGTCTCGGGAGGCCAGGGCACCGGGGACGCTCAGCACGGTGCGGACCTCGGGGGTGAGGTGGGGCGAGATCTTCGCGAACTGCTCGTCGGTCAGTTCGTCCAGCTCGATCCCGGCGGCCTCGCAGACCTTGACGCACTCCCCCGCGATCTCGTGCGCGTCGCGGAACGGCACACCCCGCTTCACCAGCCACTCGGCGACGTCGGTGGCCAGCGAGAAGCCGGCCGGGGCGAGTTCGGCCATCCGCTCGCGGTTGACGGTGAGGGTGGCCATCATCCCGGTGAACGCCGGCAGCAGGACCTCCAGTTGGTCGCAGGAGTCGAAGACCGGCTCCTTGTCCTCCTGCAGGTCGCGGTTGTACGCCAGCGGCAGCGCCTTGAGGGTGGCCAGCAGCCCGGTGAGGTTGCCGATGAGCCGGCCGGACTTGCCGCGCGCCAGCTCGGCGATGTCCGGGTTCTTCTTCTGCGGCATGATCGACGAACCGGTGGAGAAGGCGTCGTGGAGGGTGACGAAGGAGAACTCCTTGGTGTTCCAGATGATCACCTCCTCCGCGATCCGGGAGAGGTCCACGCCGATCATCGCGGTGATGAAGGCGAACTCGGCGACGAAGTCGCGCGAGGCGGTGCCGTCGATGGAGTTGGCGGCCGATCCGTGCTCGAAGCCGAGGTCGGCGGCGACCGCGCGGGGGTCCAGGCCGAGCGAGGAACCGGCCAGCGCCCCCGACCCGTAGGGCGAGACGGCGGTGCGCGCGTCCCACTGCCGCAGCCGCTCGGCGTCCCGGGACAGCGCCTGGACGTGGGCGAGGACATGATGGGCGAAGAGGACCGGCTGGGCGTGCTGGAGGTGGGTGCGGCCGGGCATCGCCACATCCGGGTGCGCCTCGGCCAGGGCCACCAGGGCCTCGTTCAGATCCGCGAGCAGACCGCCGATGATCCGGGCGTGGTCGCGCAGGTACATCCGGAACAGCGTGGCGACCTGGTCGTTGCGGGAGCGCCCGGCGCGCAGCTTGCCCCCGAGTTCGGGACCGAGGCGCTCCAGCAGCCCGCGCTCCAGGGCGGTGTGCACGTCCTCGTCGGCGACGGTGCCGGTGAAGGTGCCGTCGGCGACGTCGGCGGCCAGCCGGTCGAGGCCGGCGAGCATCTTCTCCAGCTCCTCGGCGGTCAGCAGGCCGGCCCGGTGGAGCACCCTGGCGTGGGCGCGCGACCCGGCGATGTCGTAGGGGGCCAGCCGCCAGTCGAAGTGGACGGAGGCCGACAGGGCGGCCAGCGCCTCGGCCGGTCCGTCGGCGAACCGGCCGCCCCACAGCCGTACGTCGCCGCCTGCGGCGGGGGGCGGGGTCTGGGGGGCGTTGGTCATCGGTGCTCCTCGTGCGCTTACCGGTCGCGCCGGGCGGGTTCGGGCGTGCCGGGCGGGTTCGGGCGTTGTCGGGCGTTGTCGGGCGGTGTCGGACCGTTCCGGGCCGTGTCGGGCGGTGCCGGGACCCGGCCGGGACGGGAAGGCGCCCGCCTCCCCCACCACGGGGCGGAGGAAGCGGGCGGTGTGCGGTGTGCGGCTGCCGCGGGGCAGGTTACTGCGCGAGGTCCCGCTTGGCGGCGATCTTGCTGCTCATGCCGAAGATCTCGATGAAACCCCTGGACATCGACTGGTCGAAGGTGTCGCCGGTGTCGTAGGTGGCCAGGTTGAAGTCGTACAGCGACTTGTGGGAGCGCCGGCCGGTGACGGTGGCCCGGCCGCCGTGCAGGGTCATCCGGATGTCGCCGGACACGTGCTCGTTGGCCTCCTCGACGAAACCGTCCAGGGCGCGCTTGAGCGGGGAGAACCACAGGCCGTCGTAGACCAGTTCGCTCCAGCGCTGCTCGACCTGCCGCTTGTAGCGGGCCAGTTCGCGCTCGACGGTGACGTTCTCCAGCTCCTGGTGGGCGGTGATCAGCGCGATGGCGCCCGGCGCCTCGTAGACCTCGCGGGACTTGATGCCCACCAGGCGGTCCTCGACCATGTCGATCCGGCCCACGCCCTGGGCCCCGGCCCGCTCGTTGAGCTGCTGGATGGCCTGCAGGACGGTGACGGGCCTGCCGTCCACGGCCACGGGAACGCCCTTGTCGAAGGTGATGACCACCTCGTCGGCCTCGCGCGCGGTGGCCGGGTTCTGGGTGTAGTCGTAGACGTCCTCGATCGGCGCGTTCCAGATGTCCTCCAGGAAGCCGGTCTCCACGGCCCGTCCGAAGACGTTCTGGTCGATGGAGTAGGGCGACTTCTTGGTGGTGGCGATCGGCAGGCCCTTGTCCTCGGCGAAGGCGATCGCCGCATCACGCGTCATGGCGTAGTCCCGCACCGGCGCGATGCACTTCAGCTCGGGGGCCAGGGAGGAGATGCCGGCCTCGAACCGCACCTGGTCGTTGCCCTTGCCGGTGCAGCCGTGGGCGACGGTGGTGGCGCCGTGCTTCCTGGCGGCGGCCACCAGGTGCTTGACGATGGTCGGCCGGGAGAGGGCGGAGACCAGCGGGTAGCGGTCCATGTAGAGCGCGTTCGCCTTGATCGCGGGGAGGCAGTACTCCTCGGCGAACTCGTCCTTCGCGTCGGCGACCTCGGCCTCGACGGCGCCGCAGGCGAGCGCGCGCTTGCGGATGACGTCCAGGTCCTCTCCGCCCTGGCCGACGTCCACGGCGACGGCGATGACCTCGGCGCCCGTCTCCTCGGCGATCCAGCCGATGCAGACGGAGGTGTCCAGGCCACCGGAGTAGGCGAGTACGACGCGCTCGGTCACGGGGGGCTCCTTACGATGCATACGGTGACTGGTATAAGTATGCACTCCCCCGTATGGTTCGTCAAAGAGCGGTCGTCCACCAGGAAGATCGCAGGTCAACCGCCTTACGGTGATCCGCAGCGCACCGAACGCGTCAGTCGGGGGCGCCCCGGGCGGTCTCCCGCAGCACCTCGGCCAGTACGGCCGCATGGCTGCGTTCCGCGTCCCTGGTGGCTGTCAGCAGCGTCAGCGTCCCCTCCCCGGCCGACTCCCGCAGCCGCTCCACCGCCTCGTGCCGCCCCGCCTCCTCCAGTTCCGCGCGGTAGCGTCCGGCGAACTCCGCGTACCGCTCCGGGTCGTGGCCGTACCAGCGGCGCAGCCCGTCCGACGGAGCGGCGTCCTTGCACCACTCGTCCAGTTCCGCCGCGTCCCGGCTCAGGCCGCGCGGCCAGATCCGGTCCACCAGCACCCGCCGGCCGTCCCCGGGGCCGGCCTCCTCGTACACACGGCGCACCCGCACCTCGGGGCCCCCGCTCCCGCCCCGGCCCCTGTCTCCGCCTGTTCCCGTGCCTTCGGCCATGTGCCCAGCCTGCGCCGGAAATACCGGGCGCGCACGCGCACACGGCGGCATGATGCCCGTGTGGGAAAGACATACGAACGCATCGACGGACGGCTGCGGGACTTCATCGAGGCCCAGCCCGTCTTCTTCACCGCCACCGCGCCGCTGTCCGGCGACGGCACCGTCAACCTCTCCCCCAAGGGGCTGAGGGGTTCCTTCGCCGTCCTCGACGAGCGCACCGTCGCCTATCTCGACTTCGCCGGCTCCAACGCCGAGACCGTCGCCCATCTGCGGGAGAACGGCCGGATCACCCTGATGTGGTGTGCCTTCTCCGGCCCGCCGAACATCGTGCGCGTCCACGGCCGCGGGAAGCCCGTCTTCCGCGACGACCCGCGCTGGGGAGAGCTGATCGCCCACTTCCCCGGCATCGACCACTCCCGGCACGGCCTGCGCGCGATCATCGTGGTCACCGCCGAGCTGATCCGCGACACCTGCGGTTACGCCGTGCCGCTGATGACGTACGAGAGCGACCGCCCGCTGCACGGCTCGCGCTTCGAGCGCGAGACGGACGAGTCGCTGGACGCGTACTTCCACAAGAAGGAGCACGTCGCCACCAGCATCGACGGCCTCCCGGGACTGCCGCTCCCCCTGCCTCCCACACCCGCCTGACCACCTGAATGCCCGAACACCGGACCGCCTGGCGGAACGTTCTTGCGGCCGGAGCCCCGGAAGGAGTTCCATCGGGCGGTGCGAACCGAACACATCAGCAGCGCCGAGCCGGTGATCACCCGCCTGCCGGCCACCGAGATCCCCGCCGCGGCCCGGGAGCTGGCCGACCTGCTCCGCGACGCCGTCGAGGGCGGCTCCTCGATCGGCTTCCTCGCCCCGCTCGACCCCGCCGAGGCGGCGGCCTGGTGGGAGGGCCTGGCGCCCGAGGTCGCCGACGGCAGGACGGCGGTGTGGGCCGCCCGGGGTGGCGGCCGGATCCTGGGCACCGTGCAGCTGAGGTTCTGCGGCATGCCCAACGGCCGCCACCGTGCGGAGATAGCCAAGCTGATCGTGCACCGGGACGCCCGGGGCCGGGGGCTGGGCCGGCGGCTGCTGGCTACGGCCGAACAGGAGGCCGCCGGCGCGGGGATCTCCCTGCTGGTGCTGGACACCCAGACCGGCAGCCCGGCCGAGCGCCTCTACCGCTCGGCCGGCTGGACCGAGGCCGGCACGATCCCCGACTACGCCGCCGACACCGAGGGCGTGCTCCGGCCCACGACCCTCTTCCACAAGAAACCGCTCTGAGCCGGCGGACGGCGGGCGCCGCCGGTGTGACGGCGGACTCGGTCACGGCGGCCACCGGGAGCGGCCGGACCGCCGCGACCGCACACCTCCACCGACACCGGCAAGCGACCTTCCGAGGAGTCCCCATGCTCAGCACCCCTCTCGGCGACGGCGCACAGCTGTGCCCCCTGGAGCCGTGGCAGGCGGCGGAACTGGCCGCGCACACCGACCGGGTGCGTGGCCACCTGGCGCCCTGGCTGCCCTGGGCCCACACCGTCACCGACACCGACACCGCCCGTGCCTTCCTCCAGCGGTACGCCGACAAACAGGCCGCCGACGAGGGCCGGATCTACTGCATCCGGCTCGACGGCGAACTGGTGGGCGGCATGATCTTCCGGCTGTTCAGCGCTTCCGAGGGCTCCTGCGAGCTGGGCGCCTGGCTGGCCCCCGAGGCCCAGGGGCGCGGGCTGGTCACCACCGCCGCACGGCGCATGATCGACTGGGCGGTCGGAGTGCGCGGTCTGGCCCGGGTGGAGTGGCTGGTCTCCCCGGACAACGGCCCCAGCATCGCGGTGGCCGAGCGGCTGGGCATGACGCACGAGGGCACCCTGCGCAGCGTGTTCCCCATGGGCGGCCGCCGCCACGACCTCCAGGTCTGGGCTGTGCTGGCCCACGAGTGGCAGGCCGCCGGCGGGAACGGCGCACACGGCTGACGGGGGGCGAACCGCGCGGCCCGGGCCCCGGCCGGGATCCGGGTCTCAGGCGCCGTTGCCCTGGTGGGAGTTCTTCTGCGCCAGCCGCAGCAGATGGTCGGCCAGGGCCTGCCCGCCGGTGGGGTGGCGGCTGATCAGCAGCAGGGTGTCGTCGCCGGCGATGGTGCCGATGATGTCGTGCACCTCCGCCTGGTCGATGGCCGAGGCGAGGAACTGGGCGGCGCCGGGCGGGGTGCGCAGCACCACCAGGTTGGCCGACGCCTCGGCGGAGATCAGCAGCTCGCCCGCCAGGCGTGCCATCCTCGCCTCGCTCGCGGACTCCCCCAGCGGGGCCCGGGGCGTGCGGTCGCCGCCCTCGCCGGGGACGGCGTAGATCAGCTCGCCCCCGGTGTTGCGGATCTTCACCGCGCCCAGCTCGTCCAGATCCCGGCTGAGCGTCGCCTGGGTGACGCTCAGCCCGTCGTCGGCGAGCAGCTTGGCGAGCTGGCTCTGGGACCGGACCGGCTCGCGGTTCAGGATCTCCACGATCCGGCGGTGCCGGGCCGTACGCGTGTGGGGTACGGCCGGGCCGCCGTGGTTGCCGCCCTGCGCCTGCGCCTCGGTCATCGTCTCGTCAGTCTCCGGCTCGTCGGGTCCCGCCGGCGGCGTCGAGGACGGCGGGGAGGGACCGGACCAGCGCGTCCGCCTCGGCTTCGCCGATGATCAGCGGCGGGGCCAGCCGGACGACGTCCGGAGCGCACGCGTTCACCAGGAAGCCCGCGTCCTGGGCAGCCTGCTGCACCTGGGGTGCGACGGGTTCGGTCAGTACGATACCGAGCAGCAGCCCCGCGCCGCGGACGTGGTCGACCAGCGGGTGCCCCAGCCCCCGGACGGCGTCGCGCAGCCGGCCGCCGATCCGCTTGACGTGGTCGAGGAGGCCCTCGGAGGCGATGGTGTCCAGGACGGCGAGCGCCGCCGCGCAGGAGACCGGGTTGCCGCCGAAGGTGGAGCCGTGGTGTCCGGGGCCCAGCAGCTCGGCGGCCTCGCCGAAGGCGACCGTGGCGCCGATGGGCAGACCGGCTCCCAGCCCCTTGGCGAGGGTGACGACGTCGGGCCGCACTCCCTGCGCCTGGCAGGCGAACCAGTGCCCGGTGCGGCCGATGCCCGTCTGGACCTCGTCGAGCACCAGCAGGGTGCCGGTGGCGGCGGTGATCTCACGGGCGGCGACCAGATAGCCCTCGGGCGGGACGACGACGCCGTTCTCTCCCTGGATCGGTTCGAGGACCACCAGGGCGGTCTCCTCGGTGACGGCCGCCCGCAGCGCGTCGGCGTCGCCGTAGGGGACGTGGGTGACCTCGCCGGGCAGCGGCAGGAAGGGGTCGCGTTTGGCGGGCTGGCCGGTCAGCGCGAGGGCGCCCATGGTGCGGCCGTGGAAGCCGCCGGTGGTGGCGACCATGTGCGTGCGGCCGGTCCGGCGGCCGATCTTGAACGCCGCCTCGACGGCCTCGGCCCCGGAGTTGGAGAAGTAGACGCGCCCGGTGCGGCCGAAGAGCTGGAGCAGCCGTTCGGCCAGGGCGACCGGGGGCTCGGCGACGAAGAGGTTGGAGACGTGGCCGAGGGTGGCGATCTGCCCGGAGACCGCGCGGACGACCGCCGGGTGGGCGGTGCCGAGCGAGTTGACGGCGATGCCGCCGACGAAGTCCAGGTACTCCCTGCCGTCGGCGTCCCACAGCCGTGCGCCCTCGCCGCGGGTGATCGGGATGCGGGGGGTGCCGTAGTTGTCCATCAGCGCGCCCTGCCAGCGCCGGGTGAGACCGGCGTTGCCGGGCGGGGGCGCGTGCGCGGGCGTGGTGGCGGCGGGTGCGGTGGTGTCGCTCATGCCCGCTCCTCCTTCTCCGGTGCGGCGCCGTCCGGCACGACCATGGTTCCGATCCCCTCGTCGGTGAAGATCTCCAGCAGGATGGAGTGCTGGACGCGCCCGTCGATGACCCGGGCGGTGTTGACGCCGTTGCGCACGGCGTACAGGCAGCCCTCCATCTTGGGCACCATGCCGCTGGCCAGGTCCGGCAGCAGCTTCTCCAGCTCGCTCGCGGTCAGGCGGCTGATCACGTCGTCGCTGTTGGGCCAGTCCTCGTAGAGGCCCTCGACGTCGGTGAGCACCATCAGCGTCTCGGCGCCGAGCGCCGCCGCCAGGGCCGCGGCCGCGGTGTCGGCGTTGATGTTGTAGACGTGCCCGTCGTCGGCGCTGCGGGCGATGGAGGAGATCACCGGGATGCGGCCGTCGTCCAGCAGGGCCTGGACCGCTCCCGCGTCCACCTCGGTGATCTCGCCGACGCGGCCGATGTCCACCTGCTCGCCGTCGATGTGCGCGTAGCGCTTGGTGGCGGTCAGGGTGTGCGCGTCCTCGCCGGTCATGCCGACGGCGAGCGGGCCGTGCCGGTTGAGCAGGCCGACCAGCTCGCGCTGCACCTGGCCGGCCAGCACCATCCGCACGACGTCCATCGCCTCGTCGGTGGTGACCCGCAGTCCGGCCTTGAACTCGCTGACCAGGCCGAGCCGGTCCAGATGGGCGCTGATCTGCGGACCGCCGCCGTGGACGACGACGGGCTTGAGGCCCGCGTGCCGCAGGAAGACCACGTCCTGGGCGAACGCGGCCTTCAGCTCCTCGTCCACCATGGCGTTGCCGCCGAACTTGACGACCACGGTCTTCCCGTGGTGGCGGGTCAGCCAGGGCAGCGCCTCGATGAGGATCTGGGCCTTGGGCAGGGCGGTGTGCCTACGTGTGCTCATGACGAATAAGCGCTGTTCTCGTGGACGTAGTCGGCGGTGAGGTCGTTGGTCCAGATGACGGCGGACTTCTCGCCCGCCGCCAGGTCGGCGGTGATGCGGACCTCGCGGTAGCGCATGTCCACCAGTTCGCGGTCCTCGCCCACCGATCCGTCGCGGCAGACCCACACGCCGTTGATGGCGACGTTCAGCCGGTCGGGCTCGAAGGCGGCGGAGGTGGTGCCGATGGCGGACAGGACCCGGCCCCAGTTGGGGTCCTCGCCGTGGACGGCGCACTTGAGGAGGTTGTTGCGGGCGATGGAGCGGCCCACCTCGACGGCGTCTTCCTCGCTGGCGGCGTTCACCACCTCGATCCGGATGTCCTTGGAGGCCCCCTCGGCGTCCCGGATCAGCTGCTGCGCCAGGTCGTCGCAGACGGCCCGCACGGCCTCGGCGAACTCCTTCGCCTCCGGGGCGACGCCCGAGGCTCCGGAGGCCAGCAGCAGCACGGTGTCGTTGGTGGACATGCAGCCGTCGGAGTCGATCCGGTCGAAGGTGGTGCGGGTGGCCTCGCGCAGCGCGGCGTCCAGTCCGGGGGTGTCCACGTCGGCGTCGGTGGTGAGGACCACGAGCATCGTCGCCAGCCCCGGGGCGAGCATGCCCGCGCCCTTGGCCATGCCGCCCACGACCCAGCCGGATCCCTCGGCGACGGCGGTCTTGTGCACGGTGTCGGTGGTCTTGATGGCGATGGCGGCCCTGTCGCCGCCGTGCGGGGACAGGGCCTCGGCGGCCTTCCCGATCCCCGGCAGCAGCCGGTCCATCGGCAGCCGGACGCCGATCAGGCCGGTGGAGCAGACGGCGACCTCGCCGGCGCTGTGACCGAGCACCTCGGCGGCCTTCTCGGCGGTGGCGTGGGTGTCCTGGAAGCCGAGCGGGCCGGTGCAGGCGTTGGCGCCGCCGGAGTTGAGGACGACCGCCGAGACCTGCCCGCCCCTGAGGACCTGCTCGGACCAGAGCACGGGCGCGGCCTTGACGCGGTTGGAGGTGAACACGCCGGCGGCGGCCAGACGCGGCCCGGTGTTGACGACCAGAGCCAGGTCGGGGTCGCCGTTGTCCTTGATCCCGGCGGCGATCCCCGCCGCGGTGAATCCCTTCGCAGCGGTCACACTCATGGTGTTCCTCCGCTCCCTTCTCCGCCCGCGCGGCACGGCGCGGGCATCGTCGTCGACAGCGGGCCGGCGGCCGCGCGTGCGTCACCGGCCGCGGCCGGGAGATGCCGCTCCCGGCTCACGGGGCGACCCCGGTGACGGGGAGGCCGGTCTCCTCGGGCAGGCCGAGGGCGATGTTCATGCTCTGCACCGCGCCGCCCGCGGTGCCCTTGGTGAGGTTGTCGATGGCGCTGACGACGACCACCCGGCCGGCCGCCTCGTCGTACGCGACCTGGACCAGCGCGCTGTTGGAGCCGTACACGGCGGCGGTGGACGGCCACTGGCCCTCGGGCAGCAGGTGGACGAACGGCTCGGCTGCCAGCGCCTTGTCGTACGTCTCGCGCAGCCGGCCGGCGGTCAGGCCGGGCCGGGCCCTGGCCGTGCAGGTGGCCAGGATGCCCCGGGACATCGGGGCGAGCGTCGGGGTGAAGGAGACGGTGACCGGCTCGTTCGCGACGGCCGAGAGGTTCTGGGCCATCTCGGGGGTGTGCCGGTGGACGCCGCCGACGCCGTAGGGGCTCATCGAGCCCATCACCTCGCTGCCCAGCAGGTGGGGCTTGGGCGCCTTGCCCGCGCCCGAGGTGCCGGTGGCCGCGACCACCACCACGTCGGGCTCGACCAGACCGGCCCCGAACGCCGGGAAGAGCGCGAGCGTCACGGCCGTCGGGTAGCAGCCGGGGACCGCGACGCGCCGGGACCCCGTCAGCGCGTCGCGCGCCCCCGGCAGCTCGGGGAGGCCGTACGGCCAGGTGCCGGCGTGCGGCGTGCCGTAGAAGCGCTCCCAGTCCCCCGGGTCCCTCAGCCGGAAGTCGGCCCCGCAGTCGATGACCAGCGCCTCGTCCCCGAGCTGCTCGGCGACGGCCGCGGACTGGCCGTGCGGCAGGGCGAGGAAGACCACGTCGTGGCCGGTCAGCGCCTCCACCGTGGTGACCTCCAGGACGCGGTCGGCCAGCGGCGGCAGGTGCGGCTGGAGCGCGCCCAGGCGCTGCCCGGCGTTGGAGTTGCCCGTCAGCGCCCCGATCTCGACCTCGGGGTGCCCGGCCAGCAGGCGCAGGATCTCGCCTCCCGCGTAGCCGCTCGCTCCCGCCACCGCCGCTCGCACTGCCATGGAATCCTCCTCATCGACAGCATGACTATACGCACAGATGCAGTTTTATGCAATGAACGCATACGGCGGCCCGGAGTCCGCGGGGGACGGGGCGAGGAAGACGTCCGGCCCGCCGACCGGTCGGAAGGACCGGTCGGCGGGCCGGGCTGAACCGCGGCCGCGGGCGCGGCGTCACACGGGGGCCGCGAGGGCGGAGGTCACGGTCGGGTG
>NZ_JAKMAY010000083.1:0-19987 GCF_022015835.1 Streptomyces sp. ICN903
CCCCCGCCCCCCGCCTTGTACGCGCCGATGACATCGGCGGCGGCGGTACGGAACAGCTCACGCCGCCGCACCCCGCGCACGGCGGTGACGGCCTGCTCGGGCCCGTCGGCCCGGCCGACGGCAGCCAGCGCCTCCTGGGTCAGCGCCTCCCGGCCGCGCGGCCGCAGCCCGCCGGGGTCGCCGAGCAGGGCGACGGCCTCGGGAGCGCGCAGCAGCAGGTCGGGGGCGAGCCGCCCGGCCGACAGTACCCGGGCCAGGTTCTCCGCGGCGGCCCCCTCGTCCCGCAGCAGCCGCAGGTACCAGGGCGTCTGGCCGAGCGCGTCGGAGACCTTGCGGAAGCCCAGCAGTCCGGCGTCGGGGTCGGCGGAGTCGGCGAACCAGCCCAGCAGCACCGGCAGCAGGGTGCGCTGGATGGCGGCCTTGCGGCTGACCCCGGAGGTCAGCGCCTCCAGGTGGCGCAGGGCGGCGGCCGGGTCCGCGTAGCCCAGCGCCTCCAGGCGCTGCCGGGCGGCGCCTGCCGACAGCCGGACCTCGCCGGGCGCGAGCTGGGCGACGGCGTCCAGCAGCGGCCGGTAGAAGATCTTCTCGTGCAGCCGCCGCACCACGGCCGCGTGCCGCTTCCAGGCGCGGGTCAGCTCGGCCACCGGGTCCTGGCGGAAGCCCAGGCTGCGGCCCAGGCGGCGCAGTTCGGTCTCGTCCCTGGGCATCAGATGGGTGCGGCGCAGCTTCTGCAGCTGGATGCGGTGCTCCAGGACGCGCAGGAAGCGGTACGCGTCGCCGAGCGCGGCGGCGTCCTGGCGGCCCACGTACCCGCCCGCCGCGAGGTCGTCGAGCGCGGCCAGCGTGGTGGGGCTGCGCAGGGCGGTGTCGCTGCGCCCGTGGACGAGCTGGAGGAGCTGGACGGCGAACTCCACGTCGCGCAGGCCCCCGGGGCCGAGCTTGAGTTCGCGGTCGAGCTGCGCGGCGGGGATGCCCGCGACCACGCGGCGGCGCATCTGCTGCACGTCGGTGACGAAGTTCTCCCGCTCGGCGGCCTGCCACACCATCGGGGCCAGGGCCTCGATGTACTCACGGCCCAGTGCCGGGTCGCCGGCCACCGGGCGGGCCTTGAGCAGGGCCTGGAACTCCCAGGTCTTGGCCCAGCGCCGGTAGTACGCCAGGTGGCTGGACAGGGTGCGCACCAGCGGGCCGTTGCGCCCCTCGGGCCGCAGGTTGGCGTCCACCGGCCAGATGGTGCCCTCGGCGGTGGTGTCGGAGCAGATCCGCATCATGCGCGCGGCGAGCCGGGTCGCGGCGCGCAGCGCCTCGCTCTCCCCGTCGCCGTCCCCCGCCGCTCCCCCGGCGGGCTCGGCGACGAAGACGACGTCCACGTCCGAGACGTAGTTGAGCTCGCGTCCGCCGCACTTGCCCATCCCGATCACGGCCAGCCGGCACGCCCGCGCGTCCCCCGGCTCCTCGCGCCCGGCCATCGCCAGGGCGGCGCGCAGGGTGGCGGTGGCCAGGTCGGCGAGCTCGGCGGCGGTCTCGTCGACCGTCGTGGTGCCGCGGACGTCGCGGGCGGCGATGGTGAGCAGGGCGCGGCGGTAGGCGACGCGCAGCTCGTCGGGGTCGTCCGCGCCGGCGAGGGCGGCCTCGAACTCCTCGACGCCCGGGTGGAGATCGGCCGTCTCGTAGGAGTGGAGGGCCTGCCAGTCGTCCGGGTGGCCGGCGAGGTGGTCGCCGAGCGCCTCGGAGGCGCCCAGCACGCCCAGCAGCCGGTCGCGCAGCGGCTTGGCGGCCAGCACGGTGCCCAGCAGCGTCTGCCGCCCGGCCTCGTCCGGCTGGGCCTCCACCAGACGGACGAAGGACAGCAGCGCCTGGTCGGGGTCGGCGGTGGCGCCGAGCGCGTCGAGGAGCACCGCGTCGTCGCGCACCCGGGCCAGGGCGGGCGAGTCCAGCAGGCGGACGGCCGCCCCCGGATCGGTGAACCCGCGCCGTACGAACCGTCCGAACCGGCTGTCCCGCCGACCGCCCTGCACCACTGTGGCCTTGCCTCTCGCCGCTGCCGCCGTACCGCCCCGCGTACCGACCCCGCCGTCCCGCTACAGCACCGGCAGGGACTTGCGCAGCTCGAACGCGGTGACCTCGGAGCGGTACTCCTCCCACTCCTGCTTCTTGTTGCGCAGGAACTTGTGAGCCACCCTACGGTTCTGCGCGAGGCCCCACACGAGCCGCTACGACCAGCCATCGTACGGTCGTCGTTGGTCGTTGTCGGCTACCCCGGGCCGTCCCTTGACGGCCCACAGACGGCCCAACCGACACACACAGACCAACTGACTGCCGCCTTACAAGTTCGAGCAGCAAGACCTTCGCGGCTCCATGTGATCAAGCTGTGATGTCGGCACGGGCGCCTACGACTGTCACCCCCGCCGGGCCTCCTCACAGCCAGCCACCCCATACAACTCAGGCACAGCTATCGAACTTGGCCAAACAGCATGCAGGAAACGGGCTGAGGTGAAACAATCACAGTATGTTGGATCGGATCCAGGCTCAGCTCGCGAGGCAACGCCGAAAGGCCGCCAGCGAAGAGATCGCTGAGCTGACAGAAAGCGTTTCTCAAATCTCTCCGGGAAGAACGGTTCCACGACGGGTGCGCCTTTCCTTGCGGATATACGATCGATCCGCGCGCACTACATCAACCGTGAGTTTTGTGTGTGGAATGGTGGGCGGAATCTGGTGGCCAATGCCGATTGTCTTGATCCTGGACGACAGACCAGGCTCTATATCGCACTCCTTTAGCCGTGTTCGCGATTTCGTGAGGAGTATTTTATCTGAAGCGGGTGACCCAGGCCTCCTTGTTGAGAGTCTGATCAAATTGGCGCTAGCCCTGACATTCCTCCTGACTTACTACTCTCTGGCCGCATTCGGACCCACCATTCTTAGCTGCCGAGTCGCCTTAGGATATCCAGGCTTTAGGATACCGGGCCGAAAAACCCTGCTCCTCAATCGGCACTCTGGGGTTGTGAAATCCTACGCTTCGGCTATTTCCGCATGCGCAAGGGCCCTTGGAAGTTCGGGTGAGCGGCGCGTGCTGCGCCTTCACGAGGCAGCCGAAAAGCTGCGCCGAGCTAGAAAGATGCTTCGTTACTTGCCGCGGCTTGAGGCTCGCAGAGGAGGCGGTAGGCGAGCTAGGAAGAGGATGGTAAAGAGGCACGTGCAGCAAGTTTCAGTACTTCTAGAGGGGTTCGAAGCCAGATTTGAGGAAGTAACCGATCAGGAGCTAAGAGAAGTCGGAGATATACTCCTAAAGATTGCCGAAAGATGTGCCGACCGACGCCACGGGGAGCTCCTGGACGCGGACCAACTCGACG
Organism: Streptomyces sp. ICN903; assembly: GCF_022015835.1. Lineage (NCBI taxonomy): Bacteria > Bacillati > Actinomycetota > Actinomycetes > Kitasatosporales > Streptomycetaceae > Streptomyces > Streptomyces sp. ICN903. Next base: position 3,351 of record NZ_JAKMAY010000083.1, read on the forward strand.
GCGTGAACATTAAGGAGCGGGAGCCACTCCGTCTCGCACTAGGCGCTCTTCTGGCTCTGCTGATGTCAGGAGCTTCGATTGCCCTCCTGAAGCTTTTTGGCCTTTCGGATGGACTGGAACCAGTAGCTATCGGCGCTTCCGTTGTGGTTTCGGCAGCCATCGTATTCGGCGGGAATGCGCTGCAGAAGCTGGAATCCATTGCTTCCCCTGGAAATAATCCGGGTCGCACGCGGTAGCACAACCGTAGTCGGCGGAGCGGCTTTGAAGTGGAACTGTTTTGGGGCAAGAGATCGGGGGTTCGCACGCTGGCCGCGAATCAGAATGGCTCATAGCCTGCCCTCAAGTGTCCGAGTTGGGCCCCAATCTTTGAGGCTCACCCAAAGCGGCTACGTAAAGCCAAAAAGCCTACCCTGCATCAGCCGCTGACCAGCTTCGACAGCAACTCCGCTGCTTGCTGTTAGTGCACGGCTGACAGGCACCAGTGCGGAGCGTGGCGGAGACAGGTGCGCAGGCCCGGCCGGGGAGCCGAGCCCGCGCGGCGAGCGGAGCAGGCCGCCTTGATCCCGGAGAGAAGGTCGTTACTCACTTCGGCTGTGGTATCGAGCTGGAGCCTGTGTCGTCGGGCTCTGCCTCATCACATGCTTGCACTCATGCAGCTCACTGGACGACGCCCCACGCGAAACGGTTCTGGAACTTCTGTGCCAAGGTGGAAGGGGAGCACCCTAGGGAAGTGAGGGCCGTTGATGGCAGAGAGCGCCAGGCAGATCGCCGATGAGCTGCGGGAGCGCATCCAGTCGGGCGAGCTGGCTCCCGGTGCCCGGCTTCCTGGTGAGCCGGCCCTAGTACGCGAGTACGGCGTGGCCAAGGAGACCGCCCGCCGGGCACTGACACTGCTGGTCACCGAAGGGCTGGCCGTCCGCAGGCGGGGCAGTGGGACGTACGTGCGGGAGTTCCGGCCGATCCGGCGGGTCGCCAACCGCCGCCTCGCCCAGGAGGGCTGGGAGTCCGGACGGTCCATCTGGGCCGCGGACCTGGGTGAGCGGCCCCTGTCGGTCACCGATCTGAAGGTCTACGAGACGACCGCACCCGACCATGTGGCGCGCGTACTGAACTTGGCCGAAGACGACCCGGTTGTGATCCGCGATCGCGTGTTCGTGGTGGAGGGCGAGCCGGTCCAGGCCGCCACCTCCTACCTGCCGGCCGAGCTGGTGCGCGACACCGCGATCGCCCAGCCCGACACCGGGCCCGGCGGTACCTATGCACGCCTGGCAGAGCTGGGATTGAAGCCCGTCCGCTTCACCGAGGAGCTACGGGCTCGCATGCCCAGCCAGGCCGAGGCCGAGCGGCTGCACCTCGCGGAGGGGACGCCGGTAGTGGAGATCTGGCGCACCGCGTTCACCGAGGACGACCGTGCCATCGAGGTGAACAAGATGCTGCTGGACGCAGGCGTCTACGTCATGGAGTACCACCTGAGCAGCTAAGACCGTCCACAACCACCAAGGGAGCCCGCTTCAGGCGGGCTCCCTTTTTGCTGTCCGGCTCCATACCGGTTGACCTCCCTAGGGATGTTGCCTATAAATATCCCTAGGGAGATTCGCACGTCCCTGGCAGCCTCTCTTGGGCTGCTCAGAGCATGCGTGTGCCTTCTCAGTGCCTCCGGACCACTCGGAGGTGAGGGACCCGGACCCCTTGGCAACCGGAGGGCTGAGACCGAAAGGTCGCGTCTCCATACGCCTGAAACGGGAGCACGCTCCCGAAGGAGACCTTCTGCAACAACCGCAACCTCTTCCGCAACGCCTCAGTGCGTCGCGGCCGGTTGCCTCCTCCGCCCGTCCGGCCCCTTTGGGCTGTACGGGCGGGGCGTGGGGAGCCGGAATCCGCCGACTCCAAAAGACGCGCCGCCCGGAGCTGCAACTCCGGGCGGCGCCTGACAGGCACCTGATTGGGAGGTCCCTGTGGTGATGAGTCTGACAGACGCGGAGCGGGACGAGCTGTCCCGTAAGAACGCCGAGGCGAACAAGCGCAGCCAGGACGACGCCCGGGCGCGCGGCGGCCGCTGACCGGCCGCTCAACGCCCCTGCCTTTTCCACTGAACGGCCCGCGGCCCCGGTGCTGCAACACCGGGGCCGCCTATGGGGCCGTATCCGCTTGCGAGAGGAATCCCGACCCATGAAGCACATCGCTGCACTACAGGCGGTTGTTACCGCCGATCCGGCCGGCCAGGAGCCGTCGGCCGCCGAGCTGGACGCGATCGAGCACGAGATGCCGCTCATCGCCGCGGAGGTCGAGCTGCTGGACGCGCACATCGCCACGCTGGACCGGCCGGTGACCGAGCTGGACGCCCGCCGCCTGCGCCGGGCCCGCCGCCGGGTGCTGGCCGCCCGCCGGGCCCTGGCCAACCGCGGCTCCGGCCTCCTGGAGGTGGGCGCGTGAACACCTCCGAGATTTCCGCCTCAGTGCGGGAGCTGCTGGCCGCCGTGCTGGAGGCCGTCGACCTGCCGTACCCGGCCACCATCGGCGACTCCGAGCGGTACCGCGAGGTCCTCGAACAGCGCGTTCTGCACGCCTCGATCACGCTGCAGAACGTCCTGCACGACCGGCCGCTGATGGATATCGCGTGGGAGGCCGAGTACCTGCGCGAGCGGCTGGCCGAGCACCCGCCGACCGGCTACCGGCACGCGGGCGGTGAGGGCCGATGAACGCCCTCTCGCGTGAGCAGAAGACCGTCCTCGGCATCGCCGGGGCCCTGATGCTGGCCACCGGAGTGGTCGGCGGATACGGCACCTACGCCAACATCAAGGCCGAGTTCGGCCGGGGAGCGACCGCCGCAGGCATGGTCGCCGCCGGGGAGGGCGCCACACTGGTGCTCGCCCTGGTCATGGTCGGCGTCACCCTGCTCGGCCAGGCCTCCCCGGCCCCGGTCCGCATCGGCCTGTGGCTGACCCCGCTGGTCGCCTCCGCCGTCGGCCTGGCGGTCGCCGACAACGGCACCGAGGCCGTCATCTACGGCGTCTCGCCGATGGGCATGTGCGTGGCCGCCGAGGGGCTGGGCTTCCTGGCCCGGCGGATCGTGGTCTACCGCACCGGCACCGACGCGGAGGCGATGCGGCGCAACGCCGAGGCCGTCCAGCAGCTCGCCTACCACCGGGCGGTGGCCGACGGGCATCCGGACGACAAGGTCCGCGGCAAGGCCGAGAAGGCCGCCTGGAAACTCGCCCGCCGGGTGGGCGTCGGGGACCTCGAGCTCGGCTCCCGGCTGGTGGCCGTCCAGCGCGAGCGGCTGACCGGCGGCGCCGACGCCGCCCTGGCGGGCATGTTCGGCACCACCGTGGCCCGTCCCGAGATGACCGCCGAGGTGACCACCGACGCACCGGAGGTGACCATCTCGCGGGCCGACACCGAGTGGCCCGAGCCGGTCATGCCGACCGTCGCCGAACTGCCCGCGCCGCCGCTGCTGTGGGAGCAGGTCGACCGGCCCGAGGCGACCGCCAAGGTGACCGCCGCCGTGCCCGCCGAGGCACCCCGGGAGGTGGTCACCGAGCGGGTCGTGCTCACCCCCACCGAGCTGCGCAAGCGGGCCCGGAAGCTGCACCGGGAAGCGGTCAGGTCGACGCGCCGCCCGGTGACCATCAAGGCCCTGCAAGACGCCCTGTCCCTCTCCCGCCGGGAGGCGACCGAGCTGCGCCGCGAGGTGCTCGGAGAGGAGCGGTCATGAGCCACGAGATCGAGAAAGCCGCCGCCGACGCGGTCCAGGCTGCCCAGCAGTCGGAGCAGTACGCGTTGCTGCTGGCCGCCGTCCAGGCCGCACAGGCCCGGCAGCAGGCCCCGTGCCAGCACGCGCACCCGGTGCCGGCGCCGCGCCCGTCCAGCGCGGGGAAGTGGGTGGCCGCCGGGGTCGGCGGGTCGGTCTTCCTGCTGGCCGTCGCCGTCTCGGCCGTCGCGGTCGCCGTCTCCGCGGTCGCGCTGACCGTGTGCCTGCTGGTGCTGCGGTCGGTGTGGCAGGACATCCGGGCCGAGCGGGAGGAGCGCCGCGGCTGACCGGCTGCCTGTCCTCGCCCGGCCACCACGGCGGGCGGGGGCGGGGAGCCGGGACAGCCCCGGCCCACCGACCCGAGAGGAACTCACATGTCCCGCATGAAGAGGCAGGCCGAGCAGAACCGCACCGCCGCGAAGGAGCTGCGGGAGCGCAGCCAGGGCAAGTCGTCGGCCGCCCGCGACCGCGCCGAGCGACAGGCCGACGCGATGGAGGCCCGCGCCGCCGAGCTGGAGTCCGGCCGCGTCACCGACGTCACCGACCAGGTGCTCAGCCTGTGGTCCTGGACCCGCGGCCGCTGACCATCCACCCCTGACCGGCCGGGCCCGCACCGGGCCCGGCCACCCCAACCACCGAGAGGAGCCCGCTATGGGCCTGTTCCGCCGCACCACCTCCGCCCGCTCCGCCTACACCACCGAGGCCACCACCGACCCCGAGACCGGACAGCCCGCCGTCGGCCTGCGGTCCGGCATGACCGGCGGCCACATTGTCTCCCTGCACGCCACCCGGGAGGAGGCCGAGCAGGCCGCCGATCGGCTCGCCCAGCAGTGGGACACCCTCCGCCGCAACTGACTGAGCAGGAAGGAAGCCGCGATGAGCACTCCCACCCGCATCTACACCCCGGCCGAGCGCCGGCGGCGGGCCGCCCTGGTGGCCCGCGGCACGCGGCAGGCGTTCGCCGACGCCGTCGACCCGCGCATCCAGCGGCAGCTGGACGCCATCGACGCCGCGGCCGCCGACCGGGCCGCCCGCGAGCTGGCCGCGCTACTGCGGCAGCTCGAGGACGCGAAGAACGACCTGGCCACCGCCCGCGCGGCCGAGAAGGCCGCGGACCGGGTCGACCGGCAGGCCGCCAAGGACGCCCGTAAGGAGGCGGAGAAGCGGCTGCGCCGCTGTGAACGCGCGCTACGCCGATGAACCCCCGGGGCGGCTGCCTGAGCCTGCCAGCACCGTCAGCCGCCCCGGGCCTCCGTCCCCCGATCGGAAGACAGGAGATATCCAGCATGACCGACGCCACGGTCATCCCCATCACCAGCAAGACCTCACCGCCGCCGGAGCCTGGGCCGGTCGACGACGGCCAGGAGGCCGACGAGCGGCGGCCGGTGCCAGTCGACGACCCCGGCCTGCCCTACCCGGAGGTGAGCAGCGAGCGGCGCCGCCCCATCGTCCCCGCCTGGCTGCGCAGCAAGCCCGAGTTCCTGACCGCCGCCCGTCACGCCGGCGGCCGGGCCGGATACGCCGCGGCCTACCACGGCATCCGGCTGCCCTGGTACGGCGCGCAGCTCGCCGCCATGGCCCCGCGCGGCGCCGCCCGGTTCATCGCCGCCACGGGCCGGTGGGTGTGGGACAAGGAGGCCGCGCCGCTGCGCGCGGCCGCGGTGCGCGGCGAGGACTTCGACGAGTACGCCCGCCTCGCCAAGCTGCGTAGCGACCGGGTGCGGCTGCGCGGCCTGGTCGCCGCCACCGCCACGGTGTTCGGCACCGCTTTCGCCTGCGCCCTGTACGTGCTGGCTCCCGGGTGGTTGTACGCGGCCGCCTCGGCCGCCGTCCTCGCCCTCGGGTGGGTCGGCCAGCCGAAGGACGCCCCGGTGATCGGCCCGGCCGTGCTCCGCACCGAGGTGCAGAAACTCACCTCCGACATCGTGCTGCGCGGCCTGGACGCCATCGGCAACCCCAAGATCAGTGCCGCGATCAAGCGGGGCGGAGACATGAACGGGCTGCGGTTCACCGCCCCCATCGTCCGCGACGGGCCCGGCTACCGCGCCGACCTCGACCTGCCCTACGGCGTCACCCCGGAGGACATCATGGAGGCCCGCAAGCCTCTCGCCTCGGGCCTGCGGCGCAAGGTCGGCTGCGTATGGCCCTCCCCCGATCCGGAAGAGCACGACGGGCGCCTGGTGCTGTGGGTCGGCGACAAGCCCATGAACGAGACCGCCAAACCCGCCTGGCCGCTGGCCAAGACCGGCACCGTCGACCTGTTCCGGCCGGTGGTGTTCGGCAATGACCAGCGCATGCGGGAGGTGACCGTCACGCTGATGTTCGCGTCGGTGGTGGTCGGCTCCATCCCCCGGATGGGCAAGACGTTCCTGATGCGGCTGCTGCTGCTCATCGCCGCCCTCGACCCGCGCGCCGAGCTCCACGCCTTCGAGTTCAAGGGCACCGGCGACTTCGGCCCGCTGGAGCCGGTCTGCCACCGCTACCGCGCCGGCGAGGAGGACGACGACATCGCCTACGTCCTCGCCGCGCTGCGCGAGCTCAAAGACGAGCTGCGCCGCCGCGCGAAGGTCATCAAGGGCCTGCCGCGGAAGGTGTGCCCCGAGTCCAAGGTGACGTCCGCGCTCGCCAGCGACCAGCGGTACCGGCTGCACCCCATCGTCGTCGGCCTGGACGAATGCCAAGTCGCCTTCGAGCACGACGAGCACGGGGCCGAGATCGAATCCATCTGCACCGACCTCGTCAAGCGCGGCCCGGCACTCGGCATCGTGGCGATGTTCGGCACCCAGCGCCCGGACGCCAAGTCCCTGCCCACCGGCATCAGCGCGAACGCGGTGCTGCGGTTCTGCCTGAAGGTGATGGGCCAGCCCGCCAACGACATGGTGCTGGGCACCTCGATGTACAAGGCCGGCTACCGGGCCACCATGTTCAGCCGCTCCGACCGCGGCATCTGCTGGATGGCCGGCGAGGGCGACGAACCCCGCATCGTCTCCAGCGCGTTCGTCGACGCCCCCGCCGCCGAGCGGATCGTGGAACGGGCCCGGAAGATGCGCGAGGAGTACGGCAACATCACCGGCCACGCCATCGGCGAGGAACCCGACCAGACCGGGCCCAAGTTCGACATCCTCGCCGACGTCCTGGCCGTCATCGAACCGGGCGAAGACGCGGTGTGGAACGAGCGCATCGCCGCCCGGCTGGCCGAGCTGCGGCCCGACGTCTACGACGGCTGGACCGGCCCCCAGGTCACCGCCGCCCTCAAGCCCCACGGGGTCGCCACCGGACAGGTGTGGGGCACCGACGACGACGGACAGGGCAAGAACCGGCGCGGCGTGAAGCGCACCGACATCGCCGCAGCCGTCGCCGCCCGTGACGGCAAGCAGGCCGCGCACCGCCGCTAGACCTAGCACCCCGCGCCGCTAGGTCTAGCACCCCCGCTAGCGCCCCAAACCGCCGCTGACCAGCTAACTAGCCCCTAGCAGCCCACCGGCCCGCACCCACCGAACCCCGCCCACACAAGGAGTCGAGACCCCGATGCTCGCCGCTAGCTCCGCCATCCTGCTCTGGCTCATCGCCTACGCCACGTTGTGCGCCGCCCAGCCGTTCACCCCGGCCGGGAAGACCCGGCTGGGCCACCGCGCCTGGACCGCGCTGCGCCGCACCGCCCACAACGGCCGCCGCTGAGCCACCCAAAACTCCGGGGCGGTCGCCTGCTCTCGCCAAAGATGCGCGACCGCCCCGGTTCTCCCAGCTCCAACCAAGAGACTCAGGAGGTCTCCAGCATGACCCAACCCGTCCCCGAACGGCGAGCGGACGCCCTGCTGTCCGCCGCCCTGGCCGCCGCCGAGCGCGGCTGGCACGTCTTCCCCCTACGCCCTGGTGGCAAGCGGCCGGCCCTGCACGGCCAGGCCCGGTGCCCTCGGACCGGGGAGTGCGCGGCCGGACACCGCAAGTGGGAGCAGCGGGCCACCACCGACCCCGACCGCATCCACGCCGCCTGGTCCGCGGGCCCGTTCAACGTCGGCATCGCCACTGGCCCGTCCGGCCTGGTCGTCGTCGACCTCGACACCCCCAAGGACAGGGCGGACGCGCCTGGCGGCGCGGCGACCTTTCAGGCGCTCTGCGAGCGCGCCGGGCAGCCCATCCCCGCCACCTACCGCACCCGGACCGCGAGCGGTGGTGAACACCTGTACTTCACCGCCCCGCCCGGCGTCCGACTGCACAACACCGCGGGCACTCTTGCCCCGCTGGTCGACACCCGCGCCTGGGGCGGTTACGTCGTCGCCCCCGGCAGCGTCACCGACACGGGCACCTACGAGGTGGTGGACGCCGCTCCGGTGGCTCCGCTGCCCGGCTGGCTGCTGGACGCCCTGCGCCCCGCTCCAAAGCCCGCAGGGCCGGTCTCCGTGGCGGTAACGGCTCTGTCCGGCCGCTACGCCGAGGCAGCGCTGCGGAACGAGACCGCGACCGTCGCGACGGCCCAGAAGGGCGGGCGCGAGGCCGCTCTCTTCCGGGCCGCGCGCGCTCTGGGCCGGTTCATCGCGTGGGGCGACCTCCCCCGGCATGTGGTGGAGAACGCTCTTCAGCAGGCGGGGGAGTCGACCGGACTGCCGCCGGCCCAGTGCCGCTCCACCCTGCGCAGCGCGCTCAACTGGTCCATCGCTCACAACCAGCAGCGGAGGACGGCATGAACGCCCCCGCCCGCTCCCTGCTGAAGAGCACATCCGCCACCGCCCCCGGCCCGCAGGCCGCCGAACCGGCCGCGCTCACGGCGGCCGAGGGCGCCCCGGGAAACGTCGGCCGCAGGCCGTCCTCTTCTGTCCTTCGCCCTGGCCCGCAGTTCGGCCACCACCGCACCACCGAAAGGACCACCGCCGCATGACCGGCAACGTCACACCCGCTCCGGCCATCGACGGGGCCGAGCTGCTGGACGACGTCGAGCGCTTCCACCGGCGCTTCAACGCCTTCCCCACCGAGGCCGCCTACGTGGCCGTCACCCTGTGGGACGCCCACGCGCACCTGCTGGACGCCTTCGACTCCACCCCGCGCATCGCCTTCCTCTCCCCCGAACCCGGCTCCGGTAAGTCGCGGGCGCTGGAGATCGTGGAAACCCTGGTGCCGCAGCCGATGGTGGCCGTCAACGCCTCGGCCGCCGCCCTGTTCCGGGCCGTGTCCGGCATGGACGGGCGGCCCACCATCCTCTTCGACGAGATCGACACCGTCTTCGGCCCCAAGGCCGGGGACAACGAGGAGCTGCGCGGGTTCCTCAACGCCGGGCACCGCCGCTCCGGGGTGACCTACCGCTGCGTGGGCGACGGCGCCAACCAGTCCGTGCAGGCCTTCCCGTCCTACTGCGCGGTGGCCGTGGCCGGCCTCGGCTCGCTGCCGGACACGATCCTGACCCGCTCGGTCATCATCCGCATGCGACGGCGCGCCCCCAACGAGCGCGTGGAGCCGTTCCGGCAGCGCATCCACGAGAAGGAAGGCCACGCGCTGCGCGACCGGCTCGCCGCCTGGGCGGAACAGGTCCGCCCGGCCGTGGAAGACAAGTGGCCGACCATGCCCGAGGGCATCACCGACCGGCCCGCCGACGTCTGGGAGCCCCTGCTCACCGTCGCCGACGCCGCCGGCGGAACCTGGCCGCAGCGGGCCCGCGCAGCCTGCCTGGAACTGGTCAACGCCGCCGCCGAGGACGACAAGGCATCCCTGGGTATCCGGCTGCTGACCGACCTGCGCGACCACGTCTTCCAAGGGGCCGACCGGATGCCCACCGCCGTCATCCTCGAATGCCTCAACGCCATCGAGGACGCCCCCTGGGGCGACCTGGGCGGCAAGCCCCTCACCTCTCGCGGCCTGTCGCGGATGCTCGGCGAGTACGTCACCGGGGACAACAAGCCCATCAAGCCGCGCCCCATCCGCACCGCGTCCGGAGTCCCCAGGGGCTACTACGCCGAGGACCTGGCCGACGCCTGGACCCGCTACTGCCCCCCGCCCCCTCCAAAGTCCGCTACAGCCGCTACATCCGCTACACCGCAGCTCACAGACGGTGCGGATGTAGCGGATGAGGCAACCGGCATCCGCTACATCACCCCGGCTTCCGCTACCACCGCCCGCTCCGCGTAGCGGCACCTATCCGCTACATCCCGCGCATCCGCTACAGAGAACGGGCCCCTGACCTGGGCTGTAGCGGATGTAGCGGATGTAGCGGACCTACGGGGAGAGGGCCGCTCTCCCTTCCCGGCGCCACGAAGGAGAGACCACCGCATGGCATCCGCCACCACCGCGCTGCGGGCCGGACTCCCGGACCGCTACCTGACTCCCGACGACATCGCCAGGTTGTTCGGCGTCCCCCTGGAGACCGTCTACGCCTGGCGCAAGAAGCGCACCGGCCCGCCCGGATTCCGGGTCGGCAAGCACCTGCGCTACGACCCCGCCGCCGTCCGCCACTGGGCCGCCGAGCGCATGGCCACCGACACGGCCGCCTGAGCACCCACAACCGAGCACATCGCCGCGGGGCGGGACCCTCACCGGTCCCGCCCCGCGGAGCTCCCATGAAGGGACCACGCACACCGCATGGCAGGTCACATCCAAGACCGCTGGTACAAAACCGAGTCCGGCCCCGACGGCAAACCCCGGCGTGTCAGAACAGACCGCTACGGCACCGGCATGCGCTACCGCGCCCGCTACGTCGGCCCCGACGGCACCGAGAAGAGCAAGAGCTTCCCCGACCGGCAGAAGCGCCTTGCCGAGCAGTGGCTTGCCCACATCGAGGCCGACATGTCCCGCGGGCACTACATCGACCCGGCCGCCGGCCGGACCACCTTCCGGCAGTACGCCGAGAAGTGGCTCACGGCGCAGACCACCGACATGACGACGCGCACGGCGGTCGAAGTGCAGCTCCGCCGACACGCCTTTCCCTACCTCGGATCCCGGCCGCTGGGCTCTTTCCAGCCCTCCCACATCCGCGACTGGCTGAGCATCCTGGAGCGCGCACTCCCGGTCTCCTCGTACCGGCGCGTCATCTTCAACAGCGTCTCAGCCGTCCTGAGCGCGGCCGTGGACGACGGCCACCTCACGAAGAACCCGTGCCGTGCCCGCACGGTACGGGCCCCTCGGCCGTCTCCTCCTCGCGTACAGCCCTGGACCGCTGAGCAGGTGTTCGCCGTCCGGGCCGCTCTGCCTGAGCGCTACCGCGCGATGGTCGACGTCGGGGCAGGCTGCGGTCTGCGGCAGGGGGAAATCTTCGGACTCCCGGTGGACGAAGTGGGGTTCGACACCGGATGGCTACGCGTCGCCTGTCAGGTGAAGGTGGTCAACGGCCACCTCGTCTTCGGCCCGCCAAAACGCGGCAAGGAACGTGACGTACCGCTGCCCGAGCACGTAGGGCACGCCTTGAAGCGGCACCAGGACGTGCACCCGCCGTCCGAGATCACGCTTCCGTGGCTGCGGCCGGACGGTCCGCCGGTGACGAAGCGGCTGTTCTTCTCCCTGGCCGGCGGCGGAGCGGTCCGCCGGACCGACTTCAACACCCGGGTGTGGAAGCCCGCCCTTGCGGCGGCCGGGGTCCTTCCGGAGCCCGAGGAAGGCAGGCGGTACGAAGCGGCACGCGAACACGGCATGCACGCGCTGCGGCACTTCTACGCGTCGGTGCTGCTGGACGCCGGGGAGAACATCAAGGCGCTGAGCACGTACCTCGGTCACTCCGACGCCGGCTTCACGCTGCGGGTGTACACACACCTGATGCCGAGCAGCGAGGGGCGTACGAGGCGGGCCGTGGACAGCCTGTACGAGGGCGCCGTTTCACCGCCGGACGGCCCACAGACGGCCCAGGACGGGTGAAGCGACTCAGGGCCGGCGGCATACAGCCGCTGGCCCTGAGTACTGCCGTAGCCGGAAGCCCTCTCTGACCTGCGCCTACAGCACCGGCAGGGACTTGCGCAGCTCGAACGCGGTGACCTCGGAGCGGTACTCCTCCCACTCCTGCTTCTTGTTGCGCAGGAAGAAGTCGAAGACGTGCTCGCCCAGGGTCTCGGCGACCAGTTCGCTGCGCTCCATCAGCGCGATCGCCTCGCCCAGGTTCTGCGGCAGCGGCTCGATGCCCATCGCGCGGCGCTCGGCGTCCGACAGCGCCCACACGTCGTCCTCGGCCCCGGCCGGGAGTTCGTAGCCCTCCTCGATGCCCTTCAGCCCGGCCGCCAGCAGCACCGCGTAGGCCAGGTAGGGGTTGGCGCCGGAGTCCAGGGAGCGCACCTCGATGCGGGTGGAGCCCATCTTGCCCGGCTTGTACATCGGCACGCGGATCAGCGCGGAGCGGTTGTTGTGCCCCCAGCAGATGTAGGAGGGCGCCTCGCCGCCCGCGCCCGCGGTGCGCTGGGCCCCGCCCCAGATGCGCTTGTAGGAGTTGACCCACTGGTTGGTGACGGCGGAGATCTCCCCGGCGTGCCTGAGCAGCCCGGCGATGAAGGAGCGGCCGACCTTGGAGAGCTGGTACTCGGCGCCGGACTCGTGGAAGGCGTTGCGGTCGCCCTCGAACAGCGACAGGTGGGTGTGCATCCCGGAGCCGGGGAACTCCGAGAACGGCTTGGGCATGAAGGTCGCCTGCACCCCCTGCTCCAGCGCGACCTGCTTCATCACCAGCCGGAACGTCATGATGTTGTCGGCCGTCGACAGGGCGTCGGCGTACCGCAGGTCGATCTCCTGCTGGCCCGGAGCGCCCTCGTGGTGGGAGAACTCCACCGAGATGCCCATCGACTCCAGCATGGTGATCGCCTGGCGGCGGAAGTCCTGGCCGACGTGCTGCGGGGTGTGGTCGAAGTAGCCGGAGGAGTCGGCCGGGGTGGGCCGGGTGCCGTCCACCGGCTTGTCCTTGAGCAGGAAGAACTCGATCTCGGGGTGGGTGTAGAAGGTGAAGCCCAGGTCGGAGGTCTTGTTCAGGGCCCGCTTGAGGACGTAGCGGGGGTCGGCGTAGGAGGGGGAGCCGTCCGGCATCAGGATGTCGCAGAACATCCGCGCGGTGCCGGGGGCCTCGGCGCGCCAGGGCAGGATCTGGAACGTGCTCGGGTCGGGCTTGGCGATCATGTCGGACTCGTAGACGCGGGCGAAGCCCTCGATCGCGGACCCGTCGAATCCCATGCCCTCGTCGAAGGCCTGCTCCAGCTCCGCCGGCGCGACGGCGACGGACTTCAGGAAGCCGAGCACGTCGGTGAACCACAGCCGGACGAACCGGATGTCGCGCTCCTCGAGCGTCCTGAGCACGAATTCCTGCTGCTTGTCCATGGTCACCCATCCTCGCTGGTCAGACGGCCCTTCCCCGTACCGCTCGGGAAGGGAGCGGCCCGCACACCAGTATCACGGTGAGGGGTTACCGTCACATTACGCCGACCCGGTGTCCGTGGACCTTCCCAGATAGGTGAGCGGGCCGGGGTCGGACACCGCCAGCTCGTGGAAGCCGAGGCGGTCGTAGAAGCGCCGCGCGCCGGTGTTCACCGTCAGCATGCCCAGATGGACGCGCTTCGCCCCCTCTCCGCGCAGGGCGTCCAGCAGCGCGCGCATCAGCGCCCTCCCGTGCCCCGCGCGCTGGTACGCGGGGAGGATGTCGATGTGGAGGTGCGCCGGGTGGTCGGCGAGTTCGGGCAGCACCATCCGCTCGGGCGTGTACAGCAGCTCGGTCATCCGCTCGTCCGGTGTGACCGGCTGCCGCGCCCTCGGGTACCGGCCGGCCACACGCGGCAGCCACTCGCGGCGGAACGCCTCGGCGAACGCGGCGGTGTCGGCGGTGCCGATCGCGTACCCGACCGCGCGCCCGCCGTCGTCCAGTACGAAGGCCAGGGACGGCGCGAGCCACACGTACGGGCCGGCGAAGAGGTCCCCCATCAGATCCGGCTCCCGGTAGATCCCCCGCGCGTCGCCGCCCGCGTCGGCGGTGCGCACGCACACGTCGTACACCGCCTCCCGGTCCTGCGCCCGGTACGGCCGTACGAACGGCCCGCCCCTGCTCTCGCCCACCGAGGCCTCCTTTCTGGGAGCGCTCCCAGAATGACCGTACGAGCCCCGCGCGGCAACCCTCCCGGAGCCGCTACCCCAGCCCCAGCACCCGGTCCGCCTCCAGCGTCACCGGCGCGCCCACCGACTCCGGCAGCGTGAAGGACTCCCCCGGCGGATGTACCGCGTGCACGCGGTACTCCCCGTACTCCGGCTCGGTCAGCACATGCACCCGCCGGTTGCGGCGGTCGGCGATGACGTAGACGGGGATCCCGGCGATCGCATAGGCGGTGGCCTTCTTCTTCAGGTCGTTGCCGTAGTTGGAGGAGGTGACCTCCAACACCATCCGGAAGACCGCGGGGTCGTAGCAGTTGTGCTCGGCCCTGTGTTCGTCGAAGTCCGCGTCCACGACGGCCAGATCGGGAACGGCGTAGTCGAAGGGCCCGTCCGGCAACCAGACGCCCACGGCCTGGATCACCCGGCTCTCCTTGCCATGCAGACCCGCGGCCAGAAGCGGGACCATGATGTCGGTCAGGGCATCTGGTGCCCGTCGGCGAGTGGTGCCACGGTGATCTCTCCCCCGATGATCTCGACGCGGTAGCCGGGGAGCCTCTGCGAGAGCTCCTCGGCTTCCTCCAGCAGGTTCGGCGCGTCGTCGCAGGGGTACTCGACTGCTGCGGCGGACATGGCATTCCCCCTGACGGCCGGTGGTCGAGGCCATCATCGTAAGCCGGAAGCCCCCCACCACACCCCGAACCGGAACCCTCACCCGAACGGGTGCGACACGCGGTAGCCCGGCCGATCCCCCGGCCTCCCGGGATCGCGTCAGTACGACGATTAGACTGACCGTGTGCCTCAGCTACGACTCGCCCTGAACCAGATCGACTCCACCGTCGGTGACCTCGCCGGGAACGCGGACGCGGTCGTCCGCTGGACGCGGCACTCGGCCGAGCAGGGGGCGCACCTCGTGGCGTTCCCCGAGATGATGCTCACCGGCTACCCCGTCGAGGACCTGGCCCTGCGCCCGTCCTTCGTTCGGGCCAGCCGCTCCGCCCTCACCGCCCTCGCCGCCCGCCTGGCCGACGAAGGGCTGGGCAGAATCCCCGTGGTCGTCGGCTACCTCGACCGTGCGGAGGAGGCCCAGCCCCGCTACGGCCAGCCCGCCGGCGCCCCCCGGAACGCCGCGGCCGTCCTCCACGGGGGCGAGGTCGTGCTGACCTACGCCAAGCACCACCTTCCCAACTACGGGGTCTTCGACGAGTTCCGCTACTTCGTTCCCGGCGAGACCCTGCCCGTGGTCCGGGTGCACGGCGTCGACGTGGCCCTGGCGATCTGCGAGGACCTGTGGCAGGACGGCGGCCGGGTGCCCGCCGCCCGCGCCGCCGGGGCGGGCCTGCTGCTGTCCGTCAACGCCTCCCCCTACGAGCGGAACAAGGACGACACCCGCCTTGACCTGGTGCGCCGCCGGGCCCGCGAGGCCGGCTGCACCACCGCCTACCTGGCCATGGTCGGCGCCCAGGACGACCTGGTCTTCGACGGCGACTCGATCGTCGTCTCCGCCGACGGCGAGGTCATCGCGCGGGCCCCGCAGTTCGAGGAGGGCTGCGTCGTCCTCGACCTCGACCTGCCCGCCGCCGCGCCCGAGCCCCCCTCCGGCAACGTCTCCGACGGCCTGCGCATCGAGCACCGCACCCTCTCCGCCTCCCCCCTCCCCGCGTACGAGCCGCAGGTCACCGGCGCGGAGGCCCCCCGCATGGACGACGACGAGGAGATCTACACCGCCCTCGTCACAGGTCTGCGTGCCTACGTCCTGAAGAACGGTTTCCGCTCGGTGCTCATCGGGCTCTCCGGCGGCATCGACTCCGCCCTCACCGCCGCCATCGCCTGCGACGCGATCGGCCCGGAGAACGTGTACGGCGTCTCCATGCCCTCGCGCTACTCCTCGGAGCACTCCAGGGACGACGCGGCGGAGATGGCCCGCCGCACCGGCCTCAACTTCCGCACCGTGCCGATCGCCCCGATGTTCGACGCCTACATGGACTCGCTCCACCTCACCGGCCTGGCGGAGGAGAACCTCCAGGCCCGGCTGCGCGGCACCCTGCTGATGGGCCTGTCCAACCAGGAGGGCCACATCGTGCTCGCGCCGGGCAACAAGTCCGAACTGGCCGTCGGCTACTCGACCCTCTACGGCGACTCGGTCGGCGCGTACGGCCCGATCAAGGACGTCTACAAGACGACCGTCTTCCGCCTCGCCCGCTGGCGCAACAAGGCCGCCGCCGAGCGCGGCGAGACCCCGCCGATCCCGGAGAACTCCATCTCCAAGCCGCCGAGCGCGGAACTGCGCCCGGACCAGGTGGACACCGACTCCCTCCCCGACTACGACGTCCTGGACCGGATCCTGGAGCTGTACGTGGACCTGGACCGGGGCCGGGAGGAGATCATCGCCGAGGGCTTCGACGAGGAGACCGTCACCCGCGTCCTGCGCATGACGGACACCGCCGAGTACAAGCGGCGGCAGTACCCGCCGGGCACCAAGATCTCCGCGAAGGGCTTCGGCAAGGACCGCCGCCTGCCGATCACCAACCGCTGGCGCGAAACCGGCTGACGGCGCCCCCTCACAACGGCGGGCGCCCCACCGGGGCGCCCGCCGCCGGAGAACAACAGGACTCCGGATCCCGCCCGTTCCGCCCCAGCCAGACTCCGGCCGCCGGACGGCGACGGCGGAAGAGAACCGGACAGAGGCCGCCCACCCGCACCCGGGCGACGGCGGGAGGGGACGGGTAGGGGCGGATGTTCCGGACACTCAAGCGTTATTTGCGGCCAATAGGCGCTCCACCCGACGGTGCACGGCAACGGCCGTAAATAATGCCGTCCGGAACGTCCGCCCCGGACCGGCCCCGACCCCCGCACG
>NZ_JAKMAY010000084.1:0-19916 GCF_022015835.1 Streptomyces sp. ICN903
GCCGTCCCCTCCCCGCCCTCCCCGCCGGGTCCGGCCGAGGGCATGCTCGACTACCTGGGTCTGACGCTGGCCGGCCCGGACGAGCCCGGCCGGCGCGGCAGGCTGCGGCCCGCGTCGGAGAAGAGGGGCGCGGCCGTCGCCGAACAGCGGCGGCGGGCCGAGTCCGTGGCACGGCTGGCGCGGCCCGCCCACGCGGTCGACGTACGGCGGTCCGCCGGCTCCTTCCACCACCGCTACGACACGGCCGCCCCCGTGGACGTGGCCGCGGACGGGGCCTGGCACACCGTCCCCGTCCGCGAGATCCCGGTGGAGACGGTGCCTCAGTACGTGTGCGTGCCGTCGGTGGACCCCACCGTGTACGGCACGGTGCTGCTGACCAACGCCTCCCGCCACCCGCTGCCGGCCGGGCCGGCCGACGTCGTCGTGGACGGCGACTTCGTCCTCACCGCGCCGCTGCCCACCCTCGCGCCCGGGGAGTGCCGCAGGGTGGGGATCGGCGCGGTCGAGAGCGTGAAGGCGGCGCGGCGTACGCGTCTGCGCGAGTCCGCCGCCGGACTGCGCGGTGGGACGACGGTGCTCGACCACACCGTCGAGATCGAGCTCGCCAACCGCCTCGCGCACCGGATCACGGTGGAGGTGCGCGAACGCGTGCCCGTCAGCGCCGACAAGGAGGTGCGGATCGAGGAGCGCCCGGCCGAGCCGCCCTGGACGGACCCCGGCAGGCCCCTCGACGACGGGGACGGCGGTGACGGCCGCCATGTGCGCGGGGCGCGGATCTGGCGGGTGGAGCTGGATCCGGGCCGGACCACCGTCCTCCGAGGCGGATACGAGGTGCGGATCCCCGCGGGGAAGGCACTGGTCGGCGGGAACCGGAGGGACTGATCCACACCATGACCCGTACACCTCAGGGCACGGCCGGCCGCGGCGCGCCGGCCCCCCGCCCGGAACCGGTCCCCCTTCCGGTCACCGCCGTGACGTGCATGGAGGACCGGGCCCAGGTCGAGCGGCGCGGGAGCGTCGAACTGGCCGCGGGCGCGCAGCGGCTGCTGGTCGGCCCGGTGACGCCGCTGGCCGTGGACCGCTCCCTGCGCGCGGAGGTACCGGCCGGGGAGGGTGGCGCGGGCGGCGTCCGGGTCGTCGACGCCCGGGTGGTGCGCACATACGCGCCCCCGCGCCCCGGGCACCTGGGCGACGACGCATCCGAGCTGCGCCGCAGGGTCCGCGATCTGGAGGAGGAGCTGCGCGACGCCCGGTGGCTGCGGCAGCGGCTGGAGAGCCGCCTCGCGGTCGTCGCCCAGGCCAGGGCGGACCTGTACCGCGATGTCGCCGAGGGCGCCGGGGCCGGTTCGGCCGACCCGGAGCGCTGGGCGGACCGCATGGAGCGGATCGACGAGGAGGACGAGGCGCGCTCCGGGGAGCTGCGTCTGCTGCGGCGCCGGCTGCTCGGCGCGGAGGAGGAACTGGAGGACGCGCGCCGGGCTCTGCGCCGCACCGAGGAGGAGCCGCAGGAGCTGACGGCGGTCGTCGAGGTGGTCGTCGAGGCCGACCGCGCCGGGCCCGCCGTGCTGCGTCTGACCCATCTGGTGCCCTGCGCCCTGTGGCGTCCGGCGTACCGGGCGACGCTGGCCGGGGACGAGCGGTCGGTGCGCCTGGAGACCGACGCGGTGGTGTGGCAGCGCACCGGCGAGGACTGGAAGGGGGTGCGGCTGTCGCTGTCCACCGCCCGGCCCACCCTCGCCGCCGGTCCCCCGGCGCTGCACGAGGACGAGCTGGTGCTGCGGGAGCGCTCGGCCGCGGAGCGGCGCACGGTGGAGGTGGATCTGCGCGAGGAGGAGGTGCGCACGGTCGGGGACGGGCCGAACGGAGACGGGCCGGCCGGGCAGGCCGGGGCGGACGCGGAGCTTCCGGGGCTGTCGGACGGCGGCGAGGTGCGGGTGATGACCGCCGCGGCGCCCGTCGACGTGGCCTGTGACGGGCGCCCCCACCGGGTGCCGCTGTCGGCGTTCACCGCACCCTGCCGCACCGGGCTGGAGTGCGCCCCCGAACTGTCGCCGCTGGTGACCAGAGTGGCCAGGGCGGCCAACGGGGCCGGGCACGTGCTGCTGGCCGGGCCGGTGGACCTGGTGCGCGGTGGCGGGTTCACCGGACGCGGCGAACTGCCGTTCACCGGGCAGGGCGAGGAGGTCTCGCTGGCCTTCGGCAGCGAGGACACCTACCGGGTGGTGCGCCATGTCGGGGAGAGCCGCGGCACCGCGGGCCTGAGCGGCGTCAACCACCGCACGGTGATCACGCGCACGGTGCGGCTGTTCGTCTCCCGGCTGGACTCCTCCCCGCGGGGGGAGGCGGCGGTCGTGGTGGTCCGCGAGCGCGTCCCGGTCTCGGAGGTGTCCGCCGTCGAGGTGCGGCTGCGAAAGGAAGCGTGCCTGCCGGAGCCCGACGAGGGCGTCGACGCGGAGGGCATGGTGCGCTACACCCTCCGGCTGGCTCCCGGCGAGAGGCGCGAGATCACGCTGGAGTACGAACTCACGGCCGCGGACGGCGTCGTGGGGCTCTGACGGCTGCGACGGATTCGGCGGGCGGATCTTCTCATAGCGCATCCGGCATCCGGTTCTCAAGACCCTCCCGGGCGGTCCGCTACGTTCGCCGCATGGACTTCTCCGCAGCCCTGGAGCTACTGAAGAACGGCCGCCGTGTGGCGCGCCGCGGCTGGATCCAGCCCGGCAAGTACGTCTACCTGGAACCGGAGTCGGTCTGCGCCTGCCCCGACGGGCGGAGCCGGCCGCTCGCCGCCCATCTGCGGTTCGTCACCGCCGACGGCACCGTGCAGGCCGGGGTGCAGCCGTCGCACGCCGGGCTGCTGGCCGACGACTGGTACGACGTCGACGCGCCGGAGGACGCCGGCGGGGGCCGGACCGGCGGCGGGGACTGAGCGGCTCCGCCGCCGGGGCCGGGGCGGCCGTCAGATCTCGCCGCGCACCATGGCCAGCAGCCGGCCGTAGACGGCGGGGTCCACCCGTACGCCGTCGTGCGCGTGGGCGTTGGTGATCCATGGGCGCAGGCCGCGTACGGCGGCGGCGGTGCGCAGGGAGTGCTCGCGGTCGACGTACATGTCGTCGTGGTAGACGGCCGCCGCCACCGGCACCCGGTTGGCGGCCAGGCGGTCGGCGTCGTACAGCGGGGGCCAGTCGGTGCGCCCGGCGAGCAGGTGGGCGGCCTCCGCCAGCGGCTCCAGCGCCGGGTCCTCCTCGAAGTGCCAGGGGTAGACCATCTCCCCGGTGAAGCGCAGCGGCCCGCCGCGCGAGGCGTCGAAGGCGGGGAACTCCTCGCGGACCCGGTGCGCGGACCAGGCGGTGGGCCGGCCGCCCTGGGCGTAGATGGCCTCGTGCAGGATGGCGTACAGGGGGCGTTCGGCGTAGGAGACGGCGGCCTCGACGCCGCGCAGGAAGGTGTCGGACAGCTCCGGTCCGCGCGCGCCCGGGACGAACGCGGTCTCCAGCAGGTAGTGCAGGGAGTCGAAGGAGGAGACGCCGCCGAAGGCGGTGCCCAGGGTCTGGAAGCGGCGCACGGTCAGCCGCTCGCCGGTGGGCAGCCGTACGTCCTCGCGCTCCAGGTGCCCGGCCACGGCGTCGGCCAGGCGCTGGTCGCCGGGGTAGCGGCCGAAGTAGCGCTCGTTGTGGTCCGCCACACGGGCGTAAGCGGCGCGGTAGACGTCGTCGGCGTGCGCGGTCAGGGAGGGCAGGCCGCCGGTGATCATCACCTTCTCCAGTCCCTCGGGCGCCAGGGACAGGTAGGTCAGGGCGCAGAAGCCGCCGAAGCTCTGGCCGAGCACCGTCCAGGGGCGGTCCTGCTCCCCGCCGGCGGCGAGGTGGCGGCGCAGCAGTTCGGCGTCGCGGACGATGGAGTCGGCGCGGAAGTGCGCCAGGTGGGCGGCGGTGGCGGCGGCGCCGGGGAGGGCCGCGAGGGTGCGGCGGTCGGCCGGGGTGCTGCGGCCGGTGCCGCGCTGGTCCATCAGGACGACACGGTGGTCGCGCAGCGCCTCGCACAGCCAGGCTCCCGGGGCGGTCGGCCGTTCGGCCCGGTGACCGGGGCCGCCCTGGAGCCACAGCAGCCGGGGCAGGTCCTCCCCCTCCCGTCCGGCGGCGGTCACCTCGCGGGCGAACAGGGTGATCTCCGGGCCGTCCGGGCGGGTGTGGTCCAGTGGTACCCGGAGGGTGTGGTCGGCGCAGACGAGCCCGTTGTGGCGGTAGACGGCCGTGTCCATGGTGCTGGGCTCCTCGTGCCGGGGTCGGGGGTGCCGGGCGTGTGCCGGACGGCTTCGTTCGCACCGTACGCGGCACACGACCCCTTCGGGGGCGCGGGCCCCTGCGAACGGGTGCCGCCGGGCTGCGTCGAGGCGGTGTTGACGTCCCGGCCGGGGCGTTCCTACTGTGCGGGGGCGCGGCCCTCCCACCCCGCGTGCGCCGCGTGTTCCGCCCTCCCGAACCGCCTGTCACCACGCACGACTTCAGCTTCTCGACGCCCGGTACGCCCACCGCACCAGCCAACGAGAGGAACGCCGTGACGTCTTCGCCGAGAGGCGGCGGACACCGCGCCCGCGGGAGCGTGTGGCCGGCCCCGCTGCTGATACTGCTCGTCTCCCTGCTGCTCCCCCTGCCGGCCGCTCCCCCGGCCGCCGCCTCCGGCACCGGCGCCGGTGAGGCCGGATCGCGCGAGCGGGGGCCGGCGCACGGCCGCAGCGCGATCTGGAGCGCGAGTCTCCAGGGGGCGCACGGCACCTCCCCCGACCTGACCGTGCGCAACATCGCCCGCGCCTCGGTGTCGGCCACCTGGCTGCGGGTGCGGATCGGCAACCCGTACGGCGACCGCCCGGCGGTCTTCCGCTCCGCCACGATCGGGTTGCAGCGGCGGGTCGGGGAGGCCGACCTCGTCCCCCGCTCCCTGCGCACCCTCACCTTCGGCGGGCGCGGCCGGGTGACCCTGGCACCGGGCGAGCGCGTCTACAGCGACCCGGTGCCGCTGCGGGTGTCCGCCCAGCAGAACCTGGCGGTCAGCCTGTACGCGCCGGGCGCTCCGGTAAACGACCACACCTTCCCCCCGCCCACCCCGAACCCTCCCGGCAGCTTCCTGTCGCTGCCCGGCGACCACACCCGTGACACCGGCGACGCCTCCTATCCGGAGCAGGACCGGGGGCTGTCGGAAGAACCGGGGTATCACCCGGGCCAGTTGTGGTGGGTGGACGTCGTCGACGGCCGCACGCCCGCGGCGGGCACCATCGTCGCCCTGGGCAACTCCAACACCTCCGGCCACAACGCCACCGGGGGCGGCGACCGGTGGACGGACCTGCTGGCGCGCCGGATCAACGCCCTTCCCCCGCACCGGCAGCTGGCCGTCGCCAACGCCGGCATCTCGGGCAACACCGTCAGCCGCCAGCCCAACCCCTACGACCCCACCGGCCAGTGCTGCGGGCCGCCCGCACCCGACCGGCTGGAGGACGACGTACTGGCCCTGGCGGGCGCGCGGTACATGGTCCTGTTCGAGGGCACCAACGATCTGGGAGGCGGCGAGTTCGCTCCTCCGGCGCCGGCGGAACAGGTCATCGACGCCATGCGGGAGATCACCGAGCGCGCCCGCGAGCGCGGGCTGAAGGTCGTCGGCGCCACCCTGATGCCCATGTGCAACGCCGCCGGCGGCGCCAAGGAGGCCAACCGGCTGGCGGTGAACGAGTTCGTGCGCACCGGCGGGCTGTTCGACGGTTTCGTCGACTTCGACGCCGCCGTCCGGGACCCGGCCGACCCGACCAGGATCCGCGCGGAGTACGAGGCGGACTGCTACCACCCCAACGCGGCGGGCCACGCGGCGATGGCGGAGGCGATCGACCTCGGCGTCTTCGGCCTCGGCCGGTGGGAGGCGGGCTCCGCCCGGACCGACCGGGCCGCCTGAGCGGGGCCGGCCCGTCCGGGCGGGCGGGCCGGCCCCGCTCAGGTCCGCAGATAGGAGGCCCCGTTCAGGTCCAGTACCGCGCCCGCGCTCCACTGGGCCCGCGGGGACGCCAGCCACAGCACCGCCTCGGCCACCTCCTCGGGCGAGGCCACCCGCCCGTACGGGCTCTGCGCGCGGATGGCCTCCCCCTCGGGGCCGGTCAGGCGGTGGGTGACGCGTTCGGTGTCGATGAAGCCCGGCGCCACCGAGGTGACGGCGATGCCGTAGGGGGCGAGGGCGACGGCCAGGGACTGGCCCAGCGCGTGGACGGCGGCCTTGGTGGCGCCGTAGGCGGGGTGGTCGGGTTCGCCCCGGAACGCCCCGCGCGAGCCGACGTTGACGATCCGGCCGCCGGTGCCCTGGCCGATCATGTGGCGGGCGGCGGCGTGGCTGAGGTTCGCCGTGCCGAGCAGGTTGACGTCCACATGCCGCCGCCAGGCCGCGCACCAGTGGTCGTACTCCGTGGTCGCGGGCGGGTGCGGGGTGTTGACGGCCGCGTTGTTGACCAGGACGTCGAGGCCGCCCAGCGCCTCGGCCGCCGCGTCCGCGAGGCCGGCGGTCTGCCGCGGGTCGGCCAGGTCGGCGCCGAGCAGGACGTGCCCGTCGCCGGGCAGGGAGGCCAAGGTGGCCTCGGCGTCCTGCCGGCGGCTGCCGTGGTGCACGGCCACCGTGTCCCCGTTGGCGGCGAACGCCCGCGCCACCGCCCGGCCCAGCCCCCGGGACGCGCCGCTGACCAGCACGCGCCGGCCGCTGCCGGGGAACGCGGTTGTGGCCGCGGCCGTCTCACCGGCGTCGGGCGTCTCGGATCCGTCGGGGTGCTGCACGGCAGGCTCCTGGGTGGGTCGCGGATGTGGCCGTCGGGCGCCCACACCCTAATCCGGATGCGCGGGCGGAGGCGGGCGGGTGAGACTGGGCGGTGTGGAGCGTGACGTGCGGGAGTTCGCGGAGGAGCCGCTGCCGGGCGGGAACGTCAGCGCGGGCGTCGTCCGGGTGGGTGACACCGTACGCCGCCCCGCGGGGCCCTGGACGCCCGCCGTGCACGCCCTGCTGGAGCACCTCCACGGGGCCGGGTTCCGAGGGGCGCCCCGGCCGCTGGGCGTCGACGACCGCGGACGCGAGGTGCTCACGTACCTGCCGGGCCGCACCGTGTGGCCGGACCGCTTCTCCCTGCTGGACCCGGTCCACCGGCTGGAGCGGGTGGCACGTCTGATCCGGGAGTTCCACGACGCCGTGGCGGGTTTCACCCCGCCGCCCGGCGCCCGCTGGCGGCGGCTGGTCCCCGCCGAGGGGCACGAGATCATCGCCCACCACGATCTGGCCCCGTGGAACCTGGTGTCCGACGGCGGCCGGGGCTGGGCGTTCATCGACTGGGACGGCGCGGCGCCCGGCTCCCGTCTGGAGGACCTGGCCTACGCCGCCCACGGCTTCGTCCCGCTGTCGGCGAACCCGGCCTTCCGGCGTACGGACGCCGGGGCGCGGCTGCGGGCCTTCGCCGGCGCCTACGGGCTGGACGAGGACGGACGCCGCCGCCTGGTGCCCCTGCTGGGGCGCCGTACCCGCGCCATGCACGACTTCCTGCGGGACCGGGCCGCACACGGTGTCCAGCCGTGGGCGAGGCTGTGGGACGAGGGCCACGGCGACGCCTGGCGGCGGGACGCCGAGTACACCGAGCGGCGCGAGCGGCTGTGGCTGGACGCCCTGCTCGGCGGCTGAGACCGCCGGAGGACCGGGCCGCCGGGCCGCCGGGCACCCACGGGCTCGGCCGCGTTCCTCCCGCACGCCCTCCCCGCACAGGCGCGTGTGGACCACCCGGCACAGGGAAACCGTGAGGAGCGCGCCGAGGCGCACCCCCTCGGCACGGCGCCGAAGGGAGTGGTGATGGCGACTGACAGCCCCGTGGAATCGTCGGCCGGTACGGGCACGGTCACGACGTCCGTACCGGCCAGGCTCGACCGCCTGCCGTGGTCGCGCTGGCACTGGATGATCGTGATCGGGCTCGGCACGGTGTGGATCCTCGACGGCCTGGAGGTCACGGTCGTCGGCAACATCGCCGGGCGGCTGGCGGAGGAGGGCAGCGGTCTGCCCATCACCTCCGCCGAGGTGACCGGCATCGCCGCGGCCCTGTACGTGGCCGGCGCCTGTTCGGGGGCGCTGTTCTTCGGCTGGCTGACCGACCGCTACGGCCGCAAGAAGCTCTTCATCATCACCCTGGCCGTCTATCTGGGCGCCACCGCGCTGACCGCGCTGTCCTTCTCCAGCTGGTGGTTCTTCGCCTGCCGCTTCCTGACGGGCTTCGGCATCGGCGGCGAGTACGCGGCCATCAACTCCGCGATCGACGAACTGATCCCCTCCAAGTACCGCGGCCGCATCGACCTGGTCATCAACGGCAGCTTCTGGCTGGGCGCGGTGGGCGGCTCGCTGCTGTCCATCGTGATGCTGGACACCGACGTCTTCGCCCTCGACGTCGGGTGGCGGCTGACCTTCGCGCTCGGCGTCGTCTTCGGTCTGGCCATCCTGCTGGTGCGCCGCCATGTGCCCGAGAGCCCGCGGTGGCAGTTCATCCACGGCCAGGGCGACAGGGCCGAGAAGCTGGTGAGCGAGGTCGAGGAGGGCATCCGCGCCGAGAAGGGCACCGAACTGCCGCCGCCCGCCGGTGAGATCACCATCCACACGCGCCGCAGCATCGGCTTCGGGACGATCGCCCGCACGGTCTTCTCCCACTACCGCAAGCGCGCGGTGCTGGGGCTGTCGCTCTTCGTCGGCCAGGCGTTCCTCTACAACGCCATCACCTTCGGCTTCGGCGCGATCCTGACCACGTTCTTCGATGTGGGCACCGGTTCGACCGGCTACTACTTCGCCGTCATCGCCGTCGGCAACTTCTTCGGCCCGCTGCTGCTGGGCAGGTTCTTCGACACCGTCGGCCGCCGCGTGATGATCTCCGGCACGTACATCCTCTCCGGGCTGCTGCTCTTCGCGACCGCCTGGTTGTTCGACGGTGGTCATCTGAGCGCCACCACGCTGACGGCCTGCTGGTGCGTGGTGCTGTTCTTCGCCTCGGCCGGGGCGAGTTCGGCCTATCTGACGGTCAGCGAGGTCTTCCCGATGGAGACGCGGGCGATGGCCATCGCCTTCTTCTACGCCATCGGTACGGCCGCCGGAGGCATCAGCGGCCCGCTGATCTTCGCCAAGCTCACCGAGTCCGGCGTCGTCGCGGACACCGTGCTCGCCTTCCAGATCGGCGCCGGTCTGATGACCCTGGCCGGGCTGGTGGCCGTCCTCCTGGCGGTGCCGGCCGAGCGGCGGGCGCTGGAGGACATCGCGGTGCCGCTGTCGGCGCAGGTGACGCCCGCCCCGGGCAAGCGCGAGTGACCCGGCCCCGGAACGGGGTGGAGGGGGCGCTGCGGCGGTACCGCCGCAGCGCCCCCTCCACCGTGCGGGGTTCGCTCAGGAGTCGGCCGGGCGCGGCGACAGTGCGCGGATGCGCTGGTCCAGCTCGCTGCTGTAGAACTCCAGGAAGCCGTCCGGGTCGGGGCCGGCGTTCATCAGCACCAGCCTGTCGAAACCCGCGTCGACGTACTGCTGCGCCATCTCGGTGAACCTGGCCGGGTCCGGGCCGCAGGCGAAGTTGGCGAGCATGTCCTCCTCCCGGACGGTGGTGGTGGCGGCCGCGAAGTTGACCGGGTTGGGCAGCTCGCTCATGACCTTCCAGCCGGTGACGGCCCACCGTGTGGTCTCCAGGACGGCACGGGCCGCGGTGTGCTCGTCGGGCGCCCAGGCCACGGGCACCTCCGCGTAGGCGGGGCCGGAGCCGCCGGCGTCGTGGTAGTGGCGCAGGATCTCCGGTTTGGCCTCGGTCGCGAACAGCCCGTCGCCGAGCTCGGCGGCGATCCGCGCCGACGGGCGGCCGCTGGCGGCCACCGCGATCAGCGGGAGCTCCTCGGGGAGGTCGAAGACCCGCGCGTCCTCCAGGCGCAGGTGCTTGCCCTCGTAGGACCGGTATCCGCCGCGCCACAGCAGCCGGATGATCTCCAGGGCCTCGCGGAGCATCTCGTGGCGCGCGGCGACGGCGGGGAAGCCCCGGCCGACGACGTGCTCGTTGAGCCGCTCGCCGGCACCGACGCCGAGGACGAACCGGCCCTCCGAGAGCAGGGCGAGCGTCGCGGCGGCCTGGGCGATGATCGCCGGGTGGTACCGCACGGTCGGACAGGTCACGCCGGTGGCCAGTCCGATGCGCTCGGTCTTCGCCGCGATGGTGCCCAGGACCGTCCAGGCGAACGGCGAGTGGCCCTGGTTGTCCAGCCACGGGTGGTAGTGGTCGCTGATCTCGACGAAGTCGAAACCCGCCTGCTCCGCGCGGACCGCCTGCCGGACGAGTTCGGCGGGCCCGAACGCCTCCGCCGCCAGTTTGTAGCCGATCTGCATCTGTTCCTCTGTCCCTCGCCGTACGTCGCCGTACGTGGTGCCGTTCGGTTGCCGCTCGCGGCGGGTTCCCGCGGCACGCGGCGCGAAACGGCGCGGTGGGCCATGTGGACGAGGGACGGCGGTGGAAGAGGGCCGGACGTGGAGGCACGGGAGGCGAACCCCCCGCGCTCACCGGCTCACAGGTCGAACTCGTGCGGAGGCAGGTCCAGGGCCTGGCAGACCTCGCGGACCACGGCCCGTTCGGCGAGGTCGAAACGGCCGTCGGCGCCTGCGATGACGATGCCGATCTGGACGACGGCACGCGCCTCCAGCGGTTTCCTCCTGACCCCGGCGATCTCCCGGAGGGCGTCGGCCCTGCCCCTCTCGCGGTCGGCGGCGATCGCGTCCAGCCGGTCCTCGAAGAGGCCGTGCAGCTCGTCGGCGGGGAAGTTCTTCAGCACCTCGTTGTTGGCGATCAGATAGGCGACACGGCGCCGCTCGGCCGGATCTACCGTGCCGTCGGCCGCTGTGACGAGTGCGCACATCGCCATGGACGCGTCGCGGAACGCACCGCCTCTGAGCTCGTTCCTCCTCTCCTCCAGCTGGGCCTGCATCGTCTGTGCGGATTCCTTGAGGCGGTTCCACAGGGCCATGGGCACACTCCGTACGTCGCTCGGGAGGTCCGGGCCGCGCGCCGTCCGGACCGTCCGCCCGGCGGGGCGGCGCGGAGCCGCGGCCGTCCGCGCGCCGTTCGGCTCCGGGGGGAAGGATAGAAGTGCCGCACCGGCTCCGGTGACATCGCCCCTGGCCGGAGGGGCGAATACGCCGGCCGGGTGATACGGCGTCATGGCACCCGCGCGGGGTGCCCGTTGGAGGCGGACCCGGGTAGGTGGCCCCGGGGAGGCGAGGCGGATCGCCTTCCCACGGTCGGCCGGGTGTGAGCGGCGGATCACCGGGCATGCGCACGGTACGGCCGCGCCCGCGACGCCCCTCCCCCTCGTCGCGGCGCGGCCTTGTGCTGTCCGGGCCGGGCCCGCGGCCGTCCGGCGGACATCCTCTCACTCCATCCGGAAAACAACCGAAACTTTCGGCCAGAAGCATGTCCCGGAAGAACCGATTTTCTCCTCAGAAACCCCAAGGCGCTGGCCAGTAAAGGGAAACGAACCTCGACACCATCCGAAACTTTTCCGGAAGGAAGCATTGACCCTGACTCATGGTCAGCGCATACTCCACTTCGATCGTTGCCAATCGCCATGGACCTGTCACCGACCTCGCGCCGGACGGCGGGCCCTGCAGCCGCGAACGGCACCCACCGGCCCGACGGCGTCCCGTTCTGCCCCGGCAGGACGATGACGGGCCACGGACGAAGGGACCCCAGTGATCGACACCCCCCGCACCTCCCCGGAGCCCGGGACACCAGGCCGGCGCGGCCGCTCCGCGCTGCGCAACGCGCTGGTCGTGGGCGCCACCCTGGCGCTGGCGGCCGCGGGCACCGTCACCGCTCTGACCGGCACCGCCTCCGCCGCCTCCACCCTGGCCGGGGCGGCGGCGGAGCAGGGCCGCTACTTCGGCACCGCGATCGCCGCCAACCGGATGGGCGAATCGGACTACATGAGCGTCCTGAACCGGGAGTTCGACTCGATCACCGCCGAGAACGAGATGAAGTGGGACGCCCTGGAGCCCTCCCGCAACTCGTTCAACTTCGCCACCGCGGACCGGATCGCCAACCACGCCCGCAGCCAGGGGATGAAGCTGCGCGGCCACACCCTGGTGTGGCACTCCCAGCTGCCGAACTGGGTGACCAACCTGTCCGGGAACGACCTGCGCTCGGCGATGAACAACCACATCAACCGGGTGATGGGCCAGTACAAGGGCCAGGTCCACTCCTGGGACGTGGTCAACGAGGCGTTCGAGGACGGCTCCAGCGGCGCGCGCCGCAACTCCGTCTTCCAGCAGCGCCTGGGCAACGGCTTCATCGAGGAGGCCTTCCGCACCGCCCGGGCCGCCGACCCGGACGCCAAGCTCTGCTACAACGACTACAACACCGACAACTGGAACCACGCCAAGACCCAGGCCGTGTACAACATGGTCAGGGACTTCAAGGCGCGCGGCGTGCCCATCGACTGCGTCGGCTTCCAGGCCCACTTCAACAGCGGCAACCCGGTGCCCAGCAACTACCACACCACCCTGCAGAACTTCGCCGACCTCGGCGTCGACGTCCAGATCACCGAGCTCGACATCGCCGGATCCGGTTCCTCGCAGGCCGAGCAGTACCGCGGCGTCACCCAGGCGTGCCTGGCCGTCTCCCGCTGCACCGGCATCACCGTCTGGGGCGTGACCGACAAGTACTCCTGGCGCTCCTCCGACACCCCGCTGCTCTTCGACGGCAACTACAACAAGAAGCCCGCCTACACCGCCGTCCTGGAGGCCCTCGGCGGCTCCGGCTCCGGCGGGACCACGGGAGGCACCACCGGCGGCACGGACGGCGGGACCACCGGTGGCGGCGGCTCGGCCTCCTGCACCGTCACCTACGAGCAGACCGAGCGCTGGGGCGACCGCTTCAACGGCAGGGTGACCGTCAGGGCCGGCAGCGCCCCGATCACCAACTGGTCCACGACGGTGACCGTCTCCTCGCCGCAGAAGATCTCCGCCACCTGGAACGGCACCCCGAACTGGGACTCCAGCGGCAACGTCATGACCATGCGGCCCAGCGGGAACGGCACCCTGGCGGCCGGCTCCTCCACCAGCTTCGGCTTCACGGTGATGGCCAACGGCAACTGGAACGCGCCCCGACTCGGTTCCTGCACCGCCTCCTGACCCCGGTCACGGCGGCTCCCGCACGCATCCTCCCCCCACACCCGGTGGCGCGGCGGTCTCCGGACCGCCGCGCCACCGGCGCGTCGGCCTCCTTCCGTCCTCTTCCGCCTCCGCCGCCCTCGCCCGGTGCGCCGCCCGCCCGAATCCACCGGGCGGGCGGCGATGAGTTCCGGGGGCCCGGCCGGTCCATCCATCGGAAGGCGTTCGGCATCCGCACACCAGGAGGGCATGCCATGCAGAAGCAGAAGATCGCGACCTGTCTGTGGTTCGACGGCCGGGCCGAGGAGGCCGCCCGGTACTACACCTCCCTCTTCCCCGACTCCCGGATCACGGACGTCCAGTACTACGGCGAGGCCGGGCCGGGCGAGCCGGGATCGGTCATGACCGTCACCTTCGAGCTCGCGGGACGCGAGTTCATCGCGCTCAACGGCGGCCCGGAGTTCACCTTCAGCGAGGCGATCTCGCTCTCGGTGGACTGCGCCGACCAGGCGGAGGTGGACGAGCTGTGGGCCAGGCTCACCGACGGCGGTGAGGAGAGCGTGTGCGGCTGGCTCAAGGACCGCTACGGCCTGTCGTGGCAGATCGTCCCGCGGGAACTGACCGAGCTGCTGAGCCACCCCGACCCGGCGGTGTCCCAGCAGGTCATGAAGGCCATGCTCGGCATGAGGAAGATCGACGTCCAGGCCCTGCGGGAGGCCGCCGGAAAGTGACGTCCGTCGTCTCCTCCCGGCCCGGGCGGCCCCGGACCGGGCCGCTCGGACCGGGAGGGGCCGCTCCATGCGCACCGGAGCGTCGACCGCGTGGGCCTGCCCGCCCCCGGGGGCCGACCGCGCGTGACGGACCCCTCTGGACATTCATACCCCTAGGGGTATAGAAACGGGGGTGTTGTCCGCGCCCGGCCTCTCCCGCCCACCCGGCGGAAGGAGGGAAGATCCGCGGTCGACGCCGTCCTGTACGCTGCCGGGTGTCCCCGGTCACCCGGTGGACCGCACGTTCGACACCGTATTCCTCACGCCGTCCGAGCGACCGAGCCCTTTGGGAGAGGGGGGAGCACAAGCGATGCACGTCTTCCGTCGCCTCCCCGGTCTCTCCCCGCAGGCCCTCTGCGCCCTGACCCTGGCCCTCACGGCTCTGCTGGCGGCGCTCTGCCTTCCGGCCTCGGCCTCTTCGTCCCCGGCCCACCAGGGCCGCGCGCTCGCCTCCGCCACGCCCTCACCTCTCACGGAGGTGTCCCACGCCTTCGAGGGGCCCGCGTACGCCGACCGGGCCATGTCGGCGGCGACCGCGCCCACGGCAGAACCCACGGCGGACGACGGCGGCTCCCCCTCGTGCTCCGGCGGCGAGGAAGCGCCGGCGGTCGTCCCCGCCACGGGCGCGGGAGACCCCGTGGCGGCGCCCGAGGTCCACGGGCGTCCCGTGTCCGCGGACCCCGACATCCACGGCGCCCGGGCTCCCACGGGCCGCGACGGGCCGGTCGCACACGCCCCGCACGCCTTCACCGTCCTGAGGATCTAGACCTGTCCCGGGGCCGCCTTCCGCGGCTCCCGCCGTCGTCATCGTTCACACGCGGTCCGCACACGGCCTCTGCGGCTTCCCGGTCCCGCGTCACGACAGGACAGGATCCCCCTCATGCTCTCCTCCCTCCCGCGCACCCTGCGCACGGCCGGCACCGCCCTCGCGGCGTGGACTCCGCTGCGCTGGGGCGCCGCGGCGGGCGGCGCCGCCCTGACCGCCCTGCTGGTCGGCCTCCCCACCGCCGTCATCCCCAATCCGCTCTTCTCCCGGATGACTCCGACACTGTGGTGGAACTACCCGACGCTCGTCGCCACCGCCCTGCCGGCCGGCATCGTCATCGCCACCTACGTCAAGGCCCCCACCGCCCCCCGGGCATCGCGCTCGGGCTCCATCGGCGGTGTGCTGTCCTTCCTGGCCGTGGGCTGCCCGGTGTGCAACAAGTTCGTCCTCATCACCCTGGGCACCTCCGGCGCGCTCGGCATCTGGGCCCCCGTCCAGCCGTTCCTCGCCCTCGCCTCGGTCGCTCTGCTGGCCGTGGCGGCGGTGAAGCGGCTGACCGGTGAGATCGCCTGCCGCGCTCCCGTACAGGACGCGGCGGCCCCCGCGGCCTGACCGCCTCCCGGGGCTTCCGGCAGGACTTCCGGCAGGGCCTTCTCCCTGCCCTCCCCTGCCTTCCGCCGCTGCCGCCCGTTCCTTCCGTTCCTCCTGTTCTTCCCTGGAGCTTTGCCATGCCCGCCATGTCCAGCACGTCCACACGCCGCAAGCGCGGCACCCTGGCCGCCGTCGCCGTTCTCGTCCTCGCACTCGTCCTGGGCCTGGTGTCGGCCCTGGGCGGAGTCCCCGGTTCGGGCTCCGGTGACGACGAGCCCGCGGCCCGGGTGGAGACCCCGCAGAACACCGCACCCCCCAACGAGGACCTCCTCGCCCTCGCCCGCCGCGACGACGGCGACCCGAACGCCATCGGCAGCACCGACGCCCCCGTGGTGCTGATCGAGTACGCCGACTTCCAGTGCCCGTTCTGCGGGAAGTTCGCCCGTGACACCGAGCCGGAACTGATCGAGAAGTACGTCGAGGCCGGCGTGCTGCGCATCGAGTGGCGTGACTTCCCGATCTTCGGCGAGGAGTCCGAGGCCGCCGCGCGGGCCGGGTACGCAGCCGGGCGGCAGGGCAGGTTCTGGGAGTTCCACGAGCTCGCCTTCGGCGAGGAGCGCAAGACGAACAGCGGCCACTTCGCCGAGGACGAGCTCGTGGGGATGGCCCGCGAGGCCGGGGTGAAGGACCTGGAGAAGTTCCGCTCCGACATGGACAGCGATGCCGCCGGCAAGGCGATCGAGCGCGACTCCCGGGAGGGCTACGAGCTGGGCGTCACCAGCACCCCGGCCTTCCTGGTCAACGACCGGCCCATCCTGGGCGCCCAGCCGACCGAGGTCTTCACCGACGCGATCGAGGACGCGAAGAAGGCGGCGGAGGCGCACGGCAAGTGAGCGACATCGGATATCTCGCCGCGTTCGCCGGCGGGCTGCTCGCCCTGCTCAGTCCTTGCAGCGCCCTGCTCCTGCCCGCCTTCTTCGCCTACTCCTTCAACAGCCCGGCCCGGCTGCTGGGCCGGACCGCGGTCTTCTACGGCGGCCTGTGCCTGACGCTCGTCCCGCTGGGCGCCGCCGGCTCCTTCGCCGGCCGGCTGTTCTACGGCAACCGCGATCTGCTGGTCACCGTCGCGGGCTGGACGGTCATCGCGCTCGGTGTCGCCCAGATCCTGGGCCTGGGGTTCGCCTCGCGCCGGATGCAGACGGCCGCGGCCGGCGTCCGGCCCTCCTCGCCCCTGTCCGTCCTGGCCCTGGGCGCGGTGTACGGGCTGGCGGGTTTCTGCGCCGGGCCCGTCCTGGGCAGCGTCCTGACCGTCGCCGCCGTCAGCGGCGGCCCCTGGTACGGCGGTGCCCTGCTGGCCGTCTACGCGCTGGGCATGGCCGTGCCCCTGTTCGCCCTGGCCCTGTTCTGGGAGCGCTTCGAGCTGGGGCGCAGGAAGTGGCTGCGCGGCCGCCCCCTGCGCGTCGGACGGCTGGAGACGCACAGCGTCTCGCTGCTGTCCGGACTGTTCTTCATCCTGCTGGGCTCCGTCTTCCTGGTCTTCGACGGCTCCTCCGCGCTGCCCGCGCTGCTCGACGTCGACCAGGAGTTCGCTCTGCAGCGGTGGGTGACGGACTGGGGCGGCGGCATCCCCGACGCGGCCGTGCTGGCCGGGGTCGCCACCCTGGCGGCCGCCTTCCTGCTGCTTCGGGCATGGCGCTCCCCCCGGCAGGACGGCGACAGCGGCGAGGATGACGGCGGGACGGACGGCTCGGAGCGGGGACAGGCAGCCGCCAGCCGGACCGACTGACGCGGATCTTCCTCTCCCGGGCCCGTTCCCTGGCCGCGCCGTTACGGCGCGGCCAGGGAACGGGCCCGGGTTGCCGAGGGCCCGCGCGTCACGCCCCGGCGGTGGTCCAGGCGCGGCGGAGCTGCTCGAATCGGGTGGGCAGCGGGGGGCGCCGGCCGGCGTGGGCGGCGTTGGTGCGGTACACGAAGCGGCGCCAGGAGAGCACCAGGCCCTGCCGGGTGATCGGCAGCCCTGCCGCGACCGTCACCCCGTTGTCGTGCGTGTGGTGGACCGTCAGCAGCAGCGCCTCGGGGACCGAGCCCTCCAGCTCGGCGCACAGGTCGGCACGGACGTCCATCCAGCGGCGCAGCACCGGCACCGTGCCCGCGTCCAGGCCGTGCCGCCGCGGGACGCGGTGCTTGCCGTGCTCGACGTCCACCCACCCCGCTCCCAGGTCCAGCGACCGCACCGTGCACCGCAGCAGGTCGCCGTAGCGTGCGCCGGAGGCCCGGGCCAGCCCGGTCACCACGGCCAGCCGGACCGTCTCCGGCTTCGCGCCCTCCTCCATGGCCTGGGAGGCCAGGGTCCGCCACACCCACTCGGCCTCCTCCAGCGACACCGGAGGTCTGGGGTAGCGGGCCTCCGCCGCCCCGTCCGGCTTCTTCGCCTCTTCCGTCCGCCCGGTCGTCATGGTCTCCGTTCCGTCCGCGCCCGCTCGGATTCCTCCGGTTCGGAACTATCGCATGCTTGGCACATTATTTCTCGTCGATGATGACATCCCTGCCGGCGGGCGGTCACGCCCCGGCGGTCGGTCGTCCGTCAGTCGTCCGTGTGGATGCGGCGCCCGGTGACGCGCTCGGCGCGGACGACCACCCACAGGTCGCGTTCCTCTCCCCCGGCCCAGGGCCCTCCGGGCTCCCGGTCTGCCAGGTGGCGGGCCTCGTCCTCGCCCGCGGCCCGGGCCCGCCCCACGACCAGGACGCTCCAGCCGCGTCGGAAGGCGTCGTCCACGTAGTCGACCTCGAACGCCACCTCGTGTCCCACGGCCGCCGAGGGCGCGGAGCCGGGCTTGGTGCGGAAGGCGATCACGCCGTCCGCGACCTGGTAGTTCACCGGGATGATGGCGGGCCCGTCGGCGGTGGTGACCGCGACGCGCCCCACGCCGTGCGTGGAGAGCCTGGCCCAGCACTCCTCCTCGTCGAGTTCGAGGTACCGGGGGCGGCCCGCGGCCCGCCCCCGTCCGGGCGGGGTGCCGGTGCCGCCGCCGCGCAGCCACTCCACGGAGGTCTCCAGGGCGGCGGCCAGCCTGAGCAGCCCCGGCCCGCTCGGGGCCGAGGGGTGCTCCTCCAGGTACTGCAGGTATCCCGGCGCCATACCGGCCCGTACGGCGGCCTCCTCGCGGGTGAGGCCCAGCCGCTCGCGCTGGAGGGCCACCCGCCGGCCGATGTCCCCGGGGTCCGGCAGCTCGTGGTGCTCCTTGTCGGGCACGGCCACCGCCTCCTTCCTCGAGCCCTCCGCCTGGTGCGGGCTCCGCCGTGGCGATCGGGTACCCGTGCACGGGTACCCGATCGCGCCCCGCTCCATGGGGGCCGAAGGGGCATACCCGCGGACGGCGGGCAGCAGGCAGCGGGGGCGGGTCAGACCTCGGCGGTGGGCACCAGTACCGCCCGGCCGTCGACCCGGCCGTCGCGCAGCCGCTGGTAGACCTCGCCCGCCTCGCCGAGCGGGTGCACCTCCACGTGCGGGCGGATCCGCCCGGCGCGGGCGAGGGCGACGACCTCGGCCAGCTCCGGCCGGCTGCCCCAGTAAGGGATCGACACCGCGGCCTCGAAGGGCACGGCCCCGAAGGTGACGGGCAGCGTGCCGCCGGCCAGTCCGACGACGGTGATGTCGGCCTCCACGGCGGCGCACGCGGCGGCGGTGGCCATCGTGGCGTCGGCGCCGACGCAGTCCAGCACCAGGGTGGCGCCGAGGCCGCCGGTCAGCGTGCGGATCCGGTCCGCGTCCCCCTCCCCGGCGGGCACGCAGTGGTCGGCGCCCGCCCCGGCGGCCAGGTCGAGCTTGTCGGAGGCGAGGTCGACGGCGATGACGTCGGCCGGGCCGAGCGCCTTGAGCAGTTGGACGGCCATGTGCCCCAGCCCGCCCACGCCGATCACCACCGCCGCCGTTCCCGGCACCAGCTTGTGCAGGGAGCGCTTGACGGCGTGGTAGGGCGTCAGCGCGGCGTCGGTCAGCGGCGCGGCGGTGCGCGGGTCCAGGTCGCCCAGCGGTACGAGCAGCCGGGTGGAGGGGACGAGCATGTACTCGGCCATGCCGCCGTCCAGGCCCAGCCCTCCGCCGGCGGCCCGCAGTTCGGCGGCCCGGTGGCAGTAGTTCTCCGCTCCGCGGGCGCAGGCCGGGCACACCCCGCAGCCCCAGGGGCCGTAGACCAGCACCGCGTCGCCCTCGCGCAGCCCGGTGTTCTGCGCACCCGGTCCCAGGGTGTGCACCCAGCCGGAGGTCTCGTGGCCCAGGGTGAAGGGCAGGTCGTAGGGCATCGCACCGGCGGGCCAGTCCATGACGTGCAGGTCGGAGTGGCACACCCCGGCGCCCGCCACCTTCAGCAGGACCTCTCCCGGGCCGGGTTCGGGCACCTGGACCCGGGTCACCTCCGGGGGTTTCTGCCAGCCGGTGAGCCGCACCGCGGTCATCTCGGACATCCGCTTCCTCCCATCCGTGCACGGCCTCGAAGCCGTCCCGCCCCGCGGTACCCCTGGAGTACCGGTGCGACACCACCGGGCCGCGGGGCGGTCCGGAACGTACGGGGAGAGGGCGCGGGGGGCGCGGGTCAGCCGGCCAGGGCGGCCAG
>NZ_JAKMAY010000085.1:0-19672 GCF_022015835.1 Streptomyces sp. ICN903
GCACGGCCGGGGGCCGGCTCCGGCGCGGGGCCGCCCGCGCCCGGTGGGCCGGCGCGGAGTACGTCCACGACGAGGCGGACCGGGCCCGGGAGAGGGCGAGGGTCTCCGAGGACCTGGGCCGGGCCGTGTACGGACGCCGCAGGGCGCTGGCCATCTCCCAGTCGGAGCTGGCCCGCCGGGCGGGCATGAGCCAGCCGCAGGTCTCCAGGCTGGAACTGGGCGGGGGCATGCCCACCCTGGTGGTGCTCGCCCGGCTGGCCAGGGCTCTGGACGCCTCCTTCGCGCTCACCTTCGACGGTGGCGAGCCGCGCCTGGTGTTCGAGCCGATCGCCGAACCCGCCCCGGCCGAACCCGTCCTCGCGGAACCCGCCCCGCTCGCCGCCCGGTTCGGCACGCAGCGGCATATGACGATCGCGGAGAGTGGCGCGAAGGCCGGGACAGGCGCGGGCGGGCGCTTCTAGAGTGCCGGTATGACCGACAGCCGGGAGGCGCCGGAGACCGCGCACCGACGGGAGCCGCAGCAGCGGACCCCGCACACCGGGCACGCTCCGTACGGCCCGCCTCCCGGGGGGCTTGCGGCCCTACGCGCAGGAGGCCCGCGCGGCGCCCCCGGCCGCTTCGGCCGCCCTCGCCGCCTCCAGCGCCTCGTGCAGCGCGCGGATGCTGGTCAGCCGGCGGTCGGCGGCCGGCGGCACGATCCAGTGCAGACCCGGCGGGCGGACGCTGGCGGCGTCGGGCACGACGACGTAGGAGCCGCGGCCCAGCACACGGGCGCCGGGCAGCTCCCAGCGCTCGGCGGCCCTGGGCGGGATGAGGAAGTACGTCCGCGAGCGCTCCCAGCCCCCCTCCGGCGCTTCGCCCGGCCCGCCGGCCTCCCCGGGCAGGTCGGCGATGACCGGGCCGGGCGGCCGGTCGCCGTGGCGCAGCAGCGCGTCGAGCACCAGCAGCCCCGTCCGCCCCGGCACCCGTACCGCGTCCCACCAGGTGCCCGCGGGTACGGCGCGGTGCGTTCCGCCGTACGGCAGCCAGCTCGGCCGGGCGGCGGGCGGTATCACCCGGAAGGGGCCGGGCCGGAGAGGCGCCGGGCGCGGGTCGGGCGTGCCGGGGGCGCCGGCCAGCCGGATGCGGCCGCCTCCCGCGCGTTTGACCTCCCGCAGCGCCACGTCGGAGTCCAGCAGCAGGTCCGACAGCCCGCCCGGGGCGGGGTCGGCCGGATCCCAGACGGCGACGCCGAGCGAGACGGTCTGCCCGGTGATGGTCACGGTGGTGCCGCGGCTGACCGGGGCCGGCACCGACATCTCCCGCACGCCCCGCTGGACGAGCCGGGCCACGGCCATCGCCTCCTCGGCGCCGGCGCCGGGCAGCAGGGCCAGGAACTCGTCGCCCGCGTGGCCCCCGTAACGCCCGCAGACCGCGTCCCCGGCGCAGCTCGGGGCAGCGCTCCCGACGCGGCGCAGCACGTCCGCGGCGGCGCGCAGCACGGCGTCCCCGGCGAGGTGGCCGTAGGTGTCGTTGACGGCCTTGAAGCGGTCGAGGTCGCCCAGCAGCAGCGCCAGCGGCCTGTGCTGCCGGCGGGCGGAGGCGAGGGCCTGGGAGGCCCTGATCTCCCAGGCCCTCCTCACCAGCAACCCGGTGAGGTCATCGGTCAGGGGATGATGGCCGCCCTCCGGACAGCACGAGGGAGACGGCGCGTACTCCTCGGTCGTCCTCGGCGCAGTACTCATCGATCCCCTTCTCCCCCGGTCGTGCGGTCCGGCGCATGGGCGGTGGTGAACCTGCGGTTGAACCGTTCGCTTCTCAACTCAACTGGTAGTTGAGCGAACGCGATGAGTGAGTTTAGGCTTCCGAATGACCGGCCTGTCAACTCCCGTCCGGTCGACAGGAGTTATGATGCGGTGACGACTCCTGGTCGGTTCCGGTGCGGTGGAGGTGGATGCGGTGTCCGACACCCGCGGGGATCGGACGCTGGCGGAGAGACTCGACCGGCTCTTCGACACCGTCCGCCCGGAGGGCCCCAAGGGCCGCCGGTACACCAACGAGGAGGTCGCCACCGCCGTCAAACGCGCGGACCCCGGTGTCCGGGTGGGCGGCGCCTACCTGTCGGCGCTGCGCAAGGGCACCAAGAAGAACCCCTCCACCGAGCTCCTGACGGCCCTGGCCCGCTTCTTCGGCGTCCCCGCCTCCTACTTCCTGGACGAGCGCGCCGCGGCCCGCACCGACGCGGAGATAGAACTCGCCAGGGTGGCGCACAACATGGGTGTCAGGAAGCTCGCCCTGCGCGCCCTGGAGCTGTCCCCCGAGGGGCTCGCCGCCGTGACGAGGATCGTCGAGCACGTCCTGGAGAGCGAGCCCGGCGCCCGCACCCGGCAGGAGGACCGCCCGTCCTCCGGCGCGCCGGACCCGCAGGACCGCCCCTCGCGGCCCTGACCGCGTCCGTTCCGCCGTGTCCGCGCCGCGGCGCCCGTTCCGCCGTGTCCGCGCCCGACGGCGTCCGACGGGTCCTCACGCGTACGCGCCCGGGGCATGGTTGTCCGGATCGTCCCGTGCTCCTAGGCTTCGCGGAGATCGCCGCCATGTGAGGAGAGCGACCCTTGACGCTGCTGATGGGCGCCGTGGCCTACGACCCGAAGACCGTCACCATCTGGACCGGCTTCCGCGCGTGGCTGCGCGCCCGGGACCTGCCCTTCGACTTCCTCCTCTACTCGCACTACGAGCGCCAGGTCGAGGACCTGCTCGCCGGAAGACTGCACGCCGCCTGGAACTCGCCGCTGGCCTGGGTGCGCGCCGACCGCATGGCGCGGGCGGCGGGCCGGGAGGTGCGCGCACTGGTGATGCGCGACACCGACCAGGACCTCACCTCCGTCGTCGTCACCCGCCACGACTCGCCCGTCACCACCCTCGCCGACCTCAAGGGACGCACGGTGGCCGTCGGGGCGGTCGACTCGCCCCAGGCGACCCTGCTGCCGCTGGAGGCGCTGCGCCGGGCGGGGCTGCGCCCGGGCGGGGACTTCCGCGTCCGCCGCTTCGACATCGGCACCGGCCTCCACGGCGACCACGTCGGCGGCGAGCGGGAGGCGGCGCGCGCCCTGCTGGCGGGCGAGGCGGACGCCGCCTGCCTCCTGGACGCCAACCACCTGCTGTTCGGGCGGGAGGGGACGCTGCCGCCCGGGAGCACACGGGTGCTGGCCCAGACGGAGCCGTACGACCACTGCAACATGACGGTCGCGGACGACGCCCCCGCCGAACTGACCGGGCGGTTCGGCGATCTGCTGCTGTCCATGTCGTTCGCCGACCCCGAGGCACGCCCCCTGCTGGAACTGGAGGGGCTCACCGCCTGGCGCCCCGGCCGCACCACCGGCTACGCGCTGCTGGATGCCGCGGTGGACGAGGCGGGCTTCTACGACCCGTCCGGACGGGTCACCGCGGCGGAGTACGCGCCGTGACCGCGACCGGCCCCGGTTCCGGCCCCGGGCCCGGTCCGCGGACACTCCGCCTCGGGGCGCTGGGCTTCGAGCGGGGCGCGCACCTGCTGGTACGGCGCGCGCTGCGGGACCTGCGCCCGGGCCAGGAACTGGCGGTGACCGGAGAGGACCCCGCGCTGCCCGTCCACCTGCGCGCCTGGTGCCGCGCACACGGCCACGGACTGCGCGCACCGGATCCGGGCGGGGCCCCGGGCGGGCAGGGGGCCGGCGGCGTCCGCGCCCGCATCGTCCGCGGTCGGGCGGACCTCGACCGCTGGTCGGGCGCCGAGCGGGCCGGCGGTCCCGGCCCCGACGGTCTCGCGGCCCGCCCCTCGCCCGCCTGGGGCCTGGCGGCGCGCGGCGCGCTGGTCGAGCGGGGCGGCCCGGTCGGCCCCTTCGATCTGGTGGACCGCGACCACGTCTGGGCCGACGTCGCCCCCCACCTCTACGCCCGCGCGGCGGCCGAGCAGTGGGACCCGGGCCGGGCCGTCGACTGGGAGGCGCCCTTCTCCCTCCCCGACGAGGTCGAGCGCGCCGTCGTCCAGGTGATGACCTATCTGGTGGAGAACGAGCAGGCCGCCCTCGTCGTCCCCGCCCGGCTGCTGGCGCGCATCCATCCGCACTTCCGCGAGGTCCTCCAGCTGCTGGCCGTGCAGGCGGCCGACGAGGCCCGCCACATGGAGGTCTTCACCCGCCGTGCCCTGCTGCGGGGCGGGGAGATGGGCACGTCCTCGGCCGGCGGACGGGAGTCGCTCGACACCCTGCTGACCGAACCGGACTTCTCCCTGGCCTCCTTCCTCCTCTCCGTGCTGGGCGAGGGCAGCTTCCTGAGCCTGCTGGCCTTCCTGGAACGCCACGCCCCCGACCCGGTCACCCGCCGCATCACGGCCCTGGCCCGTCGCGACGAGGCCCGGCACGTGGCCTTCGGCGTCGCCCACCTCCACCACCGAGGCACCGTCGACCCCGCCCTGCGCGGCAGGCTCCGCGCGGCCGTGGAGCGCCGCCACGACGCCCTCACCGACACCGCGGGCCTCAACGCGGACGTCCTCGACTCCCTGGTGGTCCTCGCCGCGGGCGAGTGGACCCCCGAGGCGATCGGCCGGGGCCACGACGCGGTCCTGGCCCTCCAGGCCGAGATGGACGAGGGCAGGCAGCGCCGCCTGGTCCACCTCGGCTTCCCCGCCGACGAGGCGGCCGAACTCTCCGCGCTCCACACCCGCAACTTCATGTGACCAGGAAAGTCGGCTCGACAAAGCAGGACCGAATCCAACCAGGATCCGGTCCTGCTTTGCCGCGGCGCGGGGAGCGGCGCAGGACCCCCGCGCCCCATGGGCCGGAACGCGTCCGTCCCGTCCGCCCGGCTGGAGCGGAGCGGGTGGGACGGAGCGGGTGGGACGGGGCTCAGCCCTCGCCGTCAGCCGCGCCGGCGGACCGCGGCGCCGGCTGCGCGGACGGCAGGGCCGCCAGCCGCGGCAGCAGCTGGGCCGTCAGCAGCGTGGACAGCGCCGAGGTGTCACCGCCGCCCGCGCCGTCGGTGCGCACCACG
Source organism: Streptomyces sp. ICN903 (assembly GCF_022015835.1). Lineage (NCBI taxonomy): Bacteria > Bacillati > Actinomycetota > Actinomycetes > Kitasatosporales > Streptomycetaceae > Streptomyces > Streptomyces sp. ICN903. The sequence goes on from NZ_JAKMAY010000085.1 coordinate 5,008, forward strand.
ACCGGCCGCGGCGCGCTGCCGGCCAGAGTCGCGCCGACCTCCAGGCGGCGGCGGGCCAGTTCGTACTGGAGCACCGCCCGGTTGTCGCGGTACGCCTGGGCCAGCCGGCGCTGGGCGCGGGCCTCGTTCTCGGCGGCGATCAGACCGCTGCGCCCGCGGGTCTCGATCTCGAACCGCACCCGCTGCGCGTTGGTCTCCTGCTCCTCCAGGAGCTGGGCCACCTCCTCGCGCGCCCGGTTCAGTGCGGCCTTCACCTCGACGATGCGCGCGTCGCGCACCTTCTTCGCCCGCTCGATGTCCATCTGGAGGCTGTCGATGCGGCGCTTGCGGGTCAGGCCCCACTCCTGGTCGTACGCGGCGCGCTCCTTGGCGACCCGCTCACGGGTGGCCAGGTGCTGCTGGTACTGGGCCGGGAGCTGCACGTCTGGGATGTTGCAGCCGGTGATGCGCACCCCGTAGCGGGAGAGCTGGCGGTTGAGCAGCTCCTGCATGTCGGCCACGTCCGAGCCGCGCAGGTCGTAGGCCCGCTCGGTGCGCATCCTGCGCGCCCGCTGCCGGATGGCGTCCTGCACCGCGCTGGAGAGCACCAGGTCGAAGTTGCCCGCGCCGATGGTCCGCACGAACAGCACCGCGTCGGTGATGCGGAACTTCAGGAAGAACTCGATCGACCGCAGCGGCACGTTCTCCTGGGTCGGGCAGGCCATCACCGGGGCCGAGTAGGGGATCTCGGTGGCGGTGTCCACCACGAACTCCACCCGCGACCACGGGTGCCACAGGTAGTGGCGGCCGGGATCCAGGGTGCGGGTGACCGCGCCGTAGCGGGTCAGGACCCCGTTGGTGCCCTGCTCGATCTCCACGATCGAGGAGCGCCACCACCACAGCCCCCCGACCAGCAGGGCGAGGAAGCCCAGGACGTAGGAGAGCGCGGCCAGGGAGTCGCGGGCGGCGCCGGTCAGCCCATCGGAGTCGCCCGCGCTCAGCAGTACGCCGGTCAGCAGCGCGAACACCCCGAACCACAACGGCAGGAGCCACCACAGCCGGCGGCGGTGGCGGGGGATGATGACCGGCACCAGGGTGCCCGCCTCGCCGCCGCGCAGCAGCTGGGCGATCTCGCTCCAGGGGGCCACGGCCTCGGAGATGACCGACCTGCGGGCGGTGGATACGGCGCTCACTGCGCGGCCTCCTCGGTGTCGTCGGACGCTGCGGGCGCAGCGGGCGTCTCGGGAGCCCCGGGCGCATCAGGCGCTCCGGGTTCCCCGCCGGGCGCCTCCGGGCTCGCGGTCCCCACGCCGGCGGAGGCCGCGGGGCTTCCGGCCGGCACGGTTGGACGCTCCTCCTCCAGCAGGGCGCGGATCTCCTCCTGGCGCCGCTCGATGCGCTCGGAGACCTCCCGCAGCCGGGTACGGACGGCGGCCATGTCGTCGTCCGTGAAAAGCTCCGTGCCGTGCTCGCCGATCATCTCCCGGGCCAGCCGGAGGAAGTCGACCCCGGCCGTGCCGTCGGACTCCTCCGCGCCGCCGACCCGCACCAGCTGCGGCAGATGGTCGGCCACCTGCTCCAGGGTGTCGAGCATCTGCTGCCGGTAGCGGTACTCCAGGATCTCCGGGGCCTCGGCGGCGGTCACCGCGCGGATGTCCAGGGCCTGCGCCTCCAGCAGCGCGGCGTTGGCCTTCGCCTCCGACTCGGCCTGCACATAGCGCTGCCGGGCCAGTGCCTGGGCCCGGTTGGTCTCCCTCTCCACGGCGGTGTCCATCTGGGCCTGGTACTGGGCGATCTCCGCCTGGATCGCGGAGAACGTCTCCTGAAGGGTGGCCAGTTCCTTGGTGAGGTCGCCCTCGTCCTGCTCCTTGCGGAGCTGGAGCGCGTACTCGTGGGTGTAGGCCTCCTTGGCGACCCGCACCATCTCCGGGGCCGCCAGGTCCATGCGGTAGTTGCGGTCGGAGGGCTCGGCGTGCGTGATGTTGGCGTTGGTCAGCTCCACCGCCGGCTGGAACTGCTGGTTGAGCTGCTCCAGGAGCCGGCCGGTGTCCTCGCCGACCATGTCGTAGATGCCGGCGGCCTCCTGCTCGTAGATCAGGCTGCGGATGGTCTCGCTGACCGCGTTGCTCAGCTTCTCCTCGAAGCCGCGGACCGCGCCGAGGGTGTAGACGAACTCCACCGGGTCGTTGATCCGGAACTGGATGAACAGGTCGATCGAGGCCTTCACCCCGCTGCGGGTCGGGGCCTCGCGCACCGGCGCGTTGAACGGGTACTCGCGGGTGGTGTTGAGGATGTACGACACCCGCTTCCACGGGTTCAGCAGGATCACCCGTCCGGGGCCTACCACCTGCTCCAGCTTCCCGAAGCGGGTGATCAGCGCCTGGCAGCCGTCCGGCACCATCACCATGCCCTGCCGCCACCACACGAAGGCCACGGCCGTCACCGACAGCACCCAGTAGTGGAGGCCGAACAGGGGGTTGGTCAGCGCGCTGCCACCGGCGGCGGACACCGTCAAGGAGCCCACCAGACCCACCACCAGCAGCATGAGCACCGGGAGCATGCTCAGCAGGGAGCGTCCGCGCGGCAGCACCATCGGACAGATGGCGTGCACCGGCACGCCGTCCTCGCGCCGCTGCTCGCTGCGGTTGAGCGCCTCCCCGGCCTCCGCCAGCGGGACGGTCCGCTGCGTCATGACGGTGGCGATGGAACCGCCGCCCTGGTCCCGCGCGGCGGGGAAGTCGGCCGGGTCGATGCCGTCCTGCTGGGAGGGTTCCTGACGGGAGGCGCCGCCCTCGGCGGTCCCGCCGCCCTGGCCGCCTCCGCCGCCTCCGTCCCCGCCGCGTCGTCGCCGGCGCAGCTCCTCCTCGGCCACGGCCCGCGGATCAGCTCCCTGGGCCACCGACTGTGCGATTCTGCGCATGTCCTGGGTTCGTGCCACGTCTGCCCTTCGCCGTCTCCGGTCGCGTTCGTTCCGTACGGGTGTTCCACATCCATCTCACATCACACGGCCCACCCGGGGCCAAGCCGGACGCGGATCGTGACCCGTACGGGACCTTCCGGGGGATGCGGGCCCAGCCGCTCAGTGGAGCGGTGCCCAGTGCCCGAAGGCCTCGTCCATCCCCGGGTGGTCCGGGTCCTCCCACACCAGACAGCCGTACACGATGCCCGGCACCTCGGGCCCCATCAGGCCGGCCGGCCCCACGGTCAGGGTGCGGTGGACGGCTTCGAGGTAGGCGGCGATCGACGGGTGGCGCGGCTCGGACACCTCCGGCCCGGCCATCGTCGACCAGTGGCCGACACCGCCGGAGCCGGCGTACTGGCCGAACTCGGGGCCGGCCTCGTCCGGGGTGAGCCACGGAACCACCCGGGCTCCGTTCCAGTAGTCCGGCCGGCCGGGCTCCGGAAGTCGCGGGCGCACCGCCTCCCGCGGAGGCAGCAGCACCCCGTCCGGCAGAAACGCACCGGAGCCGACCTCGCCGTGCTCCTCGTTCTCCTCGATGTACTGGTGCTCCACACCGCCGCACAGCCGCCACAGCGCGACCAACTCCACGGGCAGCCCGTACCCGGCGTACCGCGTCAGCAGGGAGTCGGCGGCGGCGATGTCCTCCTCCCCGGCCGGCGGCAGGAGGGAGGCACGGGAGACGGGGGCATGCTCGGCAAGCCAGTCGGCCAGGGCCTGCCAGGCCGCTGTGACCCGTTCGGTTCCACCGTGCGGTTGAACTGACATCCGGCCACCCTACGAAGGCCGGGCACCGTGCCTCCGAACTCTCACAACACACGGCCCGCCTCGGACGGGTGCGGGCGCGGACCATGCCCCGGACAGGACGTTCGGCGCCGCTCGTGGCGGTGCCGGCCGTAGGGCGCGAGGACGGTCGGTCGCAGCAGCGCGGCCAGGCCCAGGAACGCGGGGAGCGCGTACCACCGCCGGCACAGGTGCCCGGCCCTCACGAACCCCCGGGCCGGCAGCGCGCAGACGCCGGTGACCAGCAGTGCCGGCCCCGCGGTGAAGCCGGAGTGGGCGGCGGCGTCCGGCTCCCACGGATTGGCGGTCCCGGACATGTACGCCAGGAAGACGAGGTAGCCCGCCACCGCATGCGCCAGGACCAGGAGGAAGGCACCTACCGCGGCGCCGGCGCGGTAGGCGGCGTCCGGCCTTCCGTCCGTCCCGCGCCGGGGCGGGGAAGGGCACGGTACCGCTCACCTCGATGCCCCCTTCACCCGGCCGGATCCGGCCTCGTGTCCCGCAGTAGCGTAAGCATCCGGTAGCGGGCCGTGGATCGAACGAGGAAGGGAGCGGTGCGTGTCGTTCGACGACGAGTGGGCGCAGTTGGTGGCGAAGGCCAGTCAGGAGCGTTCCGCCCAGACACGGTTGAACCGGCTCGACGGCGATGAGGGTGGCGGTGGCGGCCAGGGCGGTCTCACCGTCAAGCAGGACGACCTCGGACTGATCGGCCGCGCCGCGCACGGCCTCCACGCCGGCCTGAAGGCGGACGGCAAGCATCCCGTATCGGCCAGCAAGAGCGCCGGCACCCAGTTGAGCGGGGACAACTTCACCTCGGGCGCTGCGCTGTCCAAGGTCGCGGAGACCTGGGAGACGCAGGTCGACACGTTGCTGGAGGCCTGCGCGCACATCTCCAACCACCTGGACTTCTCCTCCAGGAGCTACGGCGCTGAGGAGGAGAAGATCGAGACCGGGATGCGCAACATCCAGGGACAGCTGATGAACCCGTCCCGCATCAGCGACTACTACCGCTGACGGAGCCGACAGGAGGAAGCAGGCAGGAATGGGGCCGAAGTTCGAGGACGTGCTGCACGTCCGGCTGGGCAAGCTCGGTGATGCGGTCACGGACTGGACGACGACCGTCACCAAGCTGGAGAAGCTGTCCGACGAAGCCAGGAACGACATGAAGGCGAAGTCGGACAAGGCGGACTGGGAGGGGGAGAACGCCGCCGTCACGCGGACGTTCGTGGACAAGACCGTCAAGGAGTTCCAGGACGCGGTCACCCAGGCGACCAGCATCCGCGACATCCTGCGGGACGGCCACGACACGATCAAGGCGGCCCGGGACGACCTGAAGCGGATCGTCGAGAACCCCCCGGAGGGCGTGACCATCTGGCCCAACGGCGTCGTCGCCCGCTCCGTGCATCCCGACCGGCGCGGCGAGGGCAACACCGACCCCGGGCCGACGCAGGAGACGCTGAACTCCGTGCGGGACCAGATCAGCCAGGCGGTCGACAAGGCGAGCCAGGCGGACGAGGCGATGGCCGCCGTACTGCGGTCCCTCGTCGCCGGGCACCCGTACGACTTCGGCGGCGACAGTTACTCCTCCCTGCGGGACTACCGGGACCAGCAGGGTGTCAAGGAGGCCGAGAAGGCCCTTGAGATGGCGTCCAAGGGATCGTCCATGACGGACGCCGAACTCAAGCGGTTCAACGATCACGTGGCCGAGAACATGGACAACCCCGCCTTCGCCGAGCGCTTCGCGACCGGCATGGGCGGCAAGGGTTTCCTGGAGTTCTACGCGAACCTCAACGACCCCCGGCAGGGCGGTCCCTTCAGCGACGAGCGGATCGAGGAGCTGAAGGAGGCACAGGAGAACCTCAGCGTCGTCCTGGCCGAGGCGTCGCACAGCGACAGCCCCGCCATGCGGGCGTGGAAGAAGGAGGTCATCGAACTCGGGCCCAGGCAACTGGACATCCCCACCCAGGGCAATCCGTACGGCTTCCAGGTCATGAGCAACCTGATGCACCACGGCACATACGACAAGGACTTCCTCAACGACTACGGCGACGCCCTGGTCGAGCGGGAGAAGGAGATGGGCCTGCCGAGCCGCCACTGGCAGGGCGTCACCTCCGGGCACACCATCCTCAACCCGGGCGGCGCCGACAACGACCTGGGCCGGGACCCGATGACCGGTTTCATGACGGCGCTCAGCCGCAACCCCGAGGCGTCCACCGAGTTCTTCACCTCCACGCACCCGCAGGACAACGCCCAGTACGTGCTCGAGGAGCGGGAGGGCCTCCCCGACGGCATCGGGCAGGACCCGCCCTTCGCCGCCCGCGAGGCCATCGGCGACGCGCTCTTCGCGGCGGCCACCGGCATCGACCCCCACGACGACACAGCGGCCTTCGTGCCGCACACGGACCAGCACGGCGCGGTCCTGGAGCGTTCACTGAAGTACCTGTCGGCGACGGGCGACGACTTCCCGCCGGAGATCCGCGACGACATGGCCAAGGTCCTCGCCAACCACTCGGACACCGTCCACCAGGCGGCCAGCAGCCTCGACCCGTACGAGAGCCCGCTGGACAGGAAGCAACTGCTGGAGGTCAGCAAGCAGGTGTCCCGCGACCAGGAGGCGTACGGAATCCTCAACGAGGGGCTGCTCCGGGAGATGGGCCGGGACATCAATGTGGGCACTCCCGATGACCCGAAGGAGACCCTGCTGCGCGCCGGCCATACGACCGGATTCCTCGAAGAGGCCCGCTACCAGGCTCTGGACACCGACAAGGACGACCCCTCCTGGGACGCCAAATGGGGCTACCACCTCGTCGGCGGTGCGGCGAACTTCATCCCCGTCGTCGGCGACGCGGCCCAGCGTGGTGTGGACGCGATGGCGTACTCCTGGCAATTGGAGGAGCAGAGGCGCATCGACGACGAGATCAGCCGGGAGAACGGGGAGAACTTCCGGGTGCGCGAGATACAGCTCAAAGCACTGGCGCACTTGTGGGCCGAAGCCAACCCCGACCACCCCGACGCGGGAACGGAATACAGTCTGCAGCACGAGATAGGCGGGGCGGCGTACGACGGGAACAACCGTGCCAAGGGGCTGGCGGGGAAAAATGGGGACTAGCGGAATGTATCGCGGGCCGAGGACAGCGGTGCTGTCCGCCGTCGTTCTGGTGGCGTCCCTGTCCGCGTGCATCGGCTCGGAGGGCTACACGGTGCCGGAGGAGATCTGCGGCAGGAAGATCGATCCGGGGCTCGTCCGGCCGCTGCTGCCGGAGGGCGAGAAGTTCGAGGCGGAGATGACCCCCATCGGGGACGACACGACGAGATGCCTGCTGTCCGTCGACGGGCGGACGGAACTGGGCATCCGCGAATACCGGGACGGTGGGGAGCTCGACGCCATGAAGTTCGCGGCGGAGAATCCCAGCCGTTTCGTCAACCCGAGGAAGGCGTCCTTCGGCGCGGACACGGTCGTCTCGGACGGCATGGCGCTCTCGGTCAACCCGTGCACGTACCAGGGGAAGAAAGGCCACTACATCCTGGACGTTTCCGTCGAGCGCTTCGACGTGTCCGAGCCCGACGGCTGGCGTGAGGAGCTCGAACGCTTCGCCGAGGCGTATCTGCCGGTGGGCATGGAGGAGACGGGCTGCGAGGAGTAGCCGCGGTGCATGCCGCCGTATGCGGAGGCTCCGGCGTGGGGCGGCGCGTACGCGGCCGCCCCACCGACCGTTCACGGGTTCAGGGACGCGAGCCCGCCGCGTGGGTGGTGAAGGCCGACCAGGCGGCAGGGGACACGAACAGCGGCTGCCGCTGCGTGTCCTTGGAGTCCCGGATGAGAACAGTCTCGGGGCGCATGGCCACCTCGACGCAGTTGTCGCCCCCGCCGCCGCTGTAACTGCTCTTGAACCAGTCCAGTCCAGTAGTGCTCATAGCGCTCCTCGCATCTGCTTGAGCAGGCCGGCGGATGCCTCTGGGCTGAGAGCCTGCGAGCGCATCTTGCCATAGCGCTGGAGCATGGAGCTGACGGCTTTCTGGGAGGTGATCAGAGCGCTGTCCTCCTGGCATTCGTAGTAGCCGACCCACTGGTGGTCCGGGGTCTCGGCAAGGTACATCGGCCCTTCGAAGCCGTAGTGGTCCTCCTGCCGCAACGGCATGATCTGGATCTCCACGTTGCGGCGGCGGCCCTGCTCCAAGAGGTGGTCGAGGAGCAACCGCGTGACCTCGGTACCTCCCAGGCGGCGCTCCAGAAGCGCCTGCTCGATGAGAAAGCAGAACGTGGTGTTCGGCCGCTCGATCATGAGTTGCTGCCTGGCCAGGCGAGCAGCTACCTGTTGCTCGATCTGCTCCTCCGTCAGCGGAGGAAGCCGACGATCGAAGACTGCTCGGATGTACGGCTCCGGCTGCAGCAGTCCGGGTACGACGCGGCACTCGTAGGCGTACAGCGACAGCGCCTCCTCCTCGATGCTCGCCCACTGGTGGAACCACGAGGCCAACCCTGCCCGGCGGGTCAGGCTGCGGGCGGCCGCCGCGAGGACGCGGGCGGCGACGGGGCCGAGGGGTTCCTCCGAGCGCGCGACGAGGTCCCTGGGCGGGAACCGCTTGCCCTGCTCGATCTTGGCGACGTAGTGCGGGGAGTACCGGACGCGCGGGGCGAACTCCTCCTGTGTCAGACGGGCTTCTTCCCGCAGGACCTTCAGGACGGCCCCGAAGGTCTTGAGGCTGTCGGACAGTTCCGGTCCGCCGTTCCCGCCGCCGTTGCCACCGCTCCCGCCACCGTCTCCGCCGCTGTTCCTGGTCCCGCCGTCGTTGTCCGCCGCCATGGAAAACCGCCTCCCCGTACCCGCGTCCGCAACAAGAAGTGTCCGTCCCGTTGCCCAACGTCACAGACCCGTCATCGTCACACCCTGTGACCGACCCAGTCCACCGGTTCCACCGGTACAGCGGGATCTGTGCTGGTTCCGTCCCTGCCGAGCAGGGAGTTCGCGGCGGAACGCTGGCCGCCATGACAGTCCAGCACCCTCAACCGCCCGTCACCGTACGTACGTTCGCCCAGCGGTTCTCCGCGACCCGGCGCGGTGCGCGGCTGGCCCGGCTGCTCGCCGCGCACCAGTTCACCGTCTGGGGCATCCCGCGCGGCACGGCCGTCTTCGACGCCGCCGTGCTCGCCGTCGCCGAGTTGGCGGCCAACGCCGTGCTGCACGGCCGCGTCCCCGGGCGGGACTTCGAGTTGGTGCTCGTGTACGACGGCGGGGGAGGCGTCCTGCGCGTCGAGGTGTCCGACACCCACCCGGGGCGCCCCCTGCCCCTCGTGTGTGCCGAAGCCGGCTCGGAGGAGGAGAGGGGCAGGGGGCTGCTGCTGGTCGAGGCGGTCGCGGACCGCTGGGGGATGCGCGAGCGCTGCGGGCCGGGCAAGACGGTGTGGGCGGAGATCGCTCTGTGAGTGGTGAGGACGGGCGCGGGGCGCGCTCACTCCTGTGCGACGTCCACCCCGTAGCCGCGGGCGAGTTCGGCGAGACCGTGGTCGTAGCCCTGGCCGACCGCGCGCAGGCGCCAGAGAGGGCCTCGGCGGTAGATCTCCGCCAGGATCATGGTGCGCTCGGTGGTGGCGGCGTCGAGGACGGCCTGGGCCAGCGGGGCCGTGCCGCCGTCCGGGCCCACGGTGATCTGTACGGCGCCGACGTCGCCGAAGGCCGGTTCGCCGTCGACGGCCGCCGCGACCACCACCTTGCGGACCGCGGGCGGCAGCGCGCCGGTGTCGACGGTGACGGTCTGCTCGGTGGGTCCGTCGCAGAGGAGCCGTACGGTGCCGCCGGGGTTCTCGGGGGCGCCGTAGAAGACGAAGTCCTCGTCGCGGGAGACCTGTTCGTCCTCGTCGACACTGAAGGCCACGACGTCGATCTCGCAGGCCGTCTGCTGGGCCCAGGAGGCGGTGGCGCTCCACAGAGCGCCCACGTCCTGCCCGGGCAGGTCGACGACCCCTCCCCTCGGCAGCACCCGAGGGGCCCGCCGGTCGTCGGCGCGCTCCCGGCCGGGGGCGGCGGTGGGGGCGTCGAGCCAGTCGGCACCGTGTACGGGGATCTCCAGAGCGGTGATCCGGCGCATGCGGCGGTCGCCGTCGCCGCCCGGCAGGAGGACGACGTCGGTGACACCGGCCGACAGGTTGATCGCCGCGGCTCCGCCCAGTTCGACGATCCGGGTGCGGGCGGCGGCGGCCTGGGGATGGGTGCCGCCCAGGGCCAGTACGCGCCGCCCCGTCAGCGGCCCGCTCGCCCGCTTCGGCTTCGGCCGCGGGGGTGTCGCGGGTGCGGCGGGCGTGGTGTCGGCGACCCGCTCGGCCGCCGTGTCCACCGGGGACGCCGTGCCCGGTGCGCCGGCCGTGGCCGGCGCAGGTTCCGGCGGCGCGGCGGCCGGGGCGGGAACGGAGGCGGCCGACTGCCCGTGCGGCGTACCCGGGCGTACGTCGTCCAGCAGTCGCAGGAAGGTTCGCTCGTCGATGACGGGCACCCCCTCGGCGACGGCCCGCCGAGCCTTCGCCGAGCCCGAGGCCGGGTCGTTGGTGACCAGGACGCCGGTGTGCCGGCTGACGGAGGTCATCACGTTCAGTCCGGCGGCCACGGCGCGCTCGGTCAGCTCCGCGCGGGGGACGGCTGTCTCCCCGGTGAGGGCGACCTTCATGCCCTGCACCAGCTTCCCGCCCGGCGACAGCCGCCCGGGGTTGCGGAAGGCGCACGGCGTCTTGGGGGGCTTCGGCGCGAACCGCGGGTCCTGCCGGGGCGGGCAGGACACGAGCGGCAGGGGCAGATCGAGCCGGGCCGCCTCCCGCAGGGAGCCGCGCAGTACGCCGGCCAGTACCCGGGTGTCGTCCAGCGCGTCATGGGCGCGGAGTTGCTGAACTCCGTAGTGGGCGGCCAGCGTGCCCAGCCTGAGATCCTCGGTCGGAGGGTCCACGCGCCGGTTCAGCGCCAGGGTGCACAGCCGCCGTGAGACCGGCAGGGACCTGCGCGCACGGGCGAACTCGTGGGCCAGGAAGTCGTAGTCGAACTGCGCGTTGTGGGCGACCAGGACACGGCCCTCCAGCATGGCGGCGATCCGTTCGGCGACCTGCTCGAAGACCGGGGCGCCGCGCAGCCGCCCGGCCGTCAGCCCGTGTACGTGGACCGGCCCGGGGTCGCATCCGGGGTCGAGCAGGGTGGAGAACTCCCCCGTCTGCTCGCCGTCCGGGCCGAGGGTCACCACCGCGACGGACAGCACCCGGTCCCGGCGGGCCACCAGGCCGGAGGTCTCCACGTCGACCAGGGCCCAGTCGAGGGCGTAGTCGCGCATGCCGGATACATCGGGAAAGGCGGTGGCAAGGCTCATGGCAACAAGGATGGTGCGATATTCAACCAGCTCTCAACCCATACGGCCCTTTGTCCCGCTATGCGGCTTCGCCGGGCGGGCGCCGCACCGCGTGCGGCGCGCCGGGGGAGCGGGGAGTGAATGCGTGCGCCGCCCGGCGGACCGGACGGCGACGGAAGGTCGTGAGCGCCCCCGGCAGGACTCGAACCTGCGGCCAAGCGCTTAGAAGGCGCCTGCTCTATCCACTGAGCTACGGGGGCTCAAGCGGTCGCGGACGGACGACGGAGCGCCCCCGGGTGACCTTGCCGCGACAAGGATAGGGGCCCGGGCGCTTCCTCCCGGTTGCTTCACGTCCGCGACACCCTGTGGAGGTTCAGTGAAGCGGTCCCGATAATCGCAGGCGAGTACGAATCATGCACCGGTTTGAACGCCCGGCGGGGCGGGTGTTGTGCAGTCGTTATGCCCTCCGCTCCCGGGTGCGGCGCGGGCCACAGGGGTCAAAACACCCTGTTCTAGCCCTAATGCACTTCAAAAACCATTCGAAATTGGGCATTCTGCGCATGTGGCGATCTTGGAAGCTAGGACCGAACTGCTCGACGCGCTCACCACGCTGCGTGACCGCGTCGCCGCAGCCCGCTTTCCGCTGCCGCTGCCCGGGGCCGAGCGCGCCCGCCGCTCCCGCAGCGAGCTGCTCGCCCAGCTCGACGACTACCTGGTGCCCAGGCTGCGCGCCCCCGAGGCGCCGCTGCTCGCCGTGGTCGGCGGCTCCACCGGGGCCGGGAAGTCCACTCTGGTCAACTCGCTCGTCGGGCGCCGGGTCAGCGACGCGGGGGTGCTGCGGCCCACCACGCGCACACCGGTGCTGGTCTGCCACCCCGCCGACCAGCACTGGTTCGCCGGGCCACGCGTACTGCCCCGGCTGAGACGGGTCTGGACGCCGCGGCGGGAGGACTGCCGGGCCGCGCAGGACACCTCGCCCGCCCTCTCCGACGACGACCACGCGGCGGACGGCGGCGACGCCGACGCCCCGCCCGCGCTCGCCGTCGAGACCGCCGAGGCCGTGCCCGTCGGGCTCGCCCTGCTGGACTCGCCCGACATCGACTCCCTGGTGACCGCCAACCGCGAGCTGGCCGCCGAGCTGTTCTGCGCCGCCGACGTGTGGATCCTGGTCACCACCGCCTCCCGCTACGCCGACGCGATCCCCTGGCACCTGCTGCGCAGCGCCCGCGAGTACGACGTGACGCTGGCCACCGTGCTGGACCGGGTGCCCCACCAGGTCGCCGACGAGATCTCCCGCCGGTACACCGCCCTGCTGGCGCGGGCCGGCCTCGGCGACGTGCCCTGCTTCACCGTTCCCGAGCTGCCCGAGTCCGCGCGCGGCGGCTCCGGGCTGCTGCCCGCCACGGCCGTGGCCGGGCTGCGCGAGTGGCTGCTCCACCACGCCGGGGATCCCGCCGCACGCGTGGTCGCCGCCGACCGGACGGCCACCGGCGCCCTGGCCTCGCTGCGCTCGCGCGTCTCCGGGCTGGCGGGCGCGGCGGCGGCCCAGCACGCGGCCGTACTGCGGCTGATGCGCCACATCGACGGCGCGTACGAGCGGGCCGGGGCGCGGGTGCGGCGGCAGATCGCCGACGGCGAGCTGCTGGCGGGCGAGGCCCTCGCCCGCTGGCGCGGCTTCCCCCGGGACAGCGGCGGCGACGAACTCCTGGACGCCTTCGCCGACGGACTGTCCGCCCTGCTGCGCGGCGCCGTCGGCGACGCCGACGAGCAGGCCGCCGACGCCTGGCGCCTGGAACCCGGCGCCCCCGAGTGCGGCCGCGCCGACGAACTGGTCGCCGAGCGGATCGACCTCCTGGCGCGGCGCTGGCGGCGCTGCCTGGAGGAGGTGGCCGACGAGGAACTGCGCGCGGCCGAGGGCGGCTGCCCGCTGTCGGCCGAGGAGACCGCGGCCCTGCTCGCCACCGCGCTGCTGGGCGGACGGCGCGCGCGGGGCGCGGACGAGGCACTCGCCTGCGCCCTGGGCGCGGCCGTCGCGGCGCGGCTGCGCGAGCGCGGCGAGCGGCTGCTGGAGGACTGCCTGGACCGCGTACTGCGGGGGGAGCGCGGCTACCGGCTCGCGCCCCTGCGGGACCTCGACGCCACCCCCGACCAGCAGGTGGCCCTGATCGCCGCACTGTCCGTACTGCAGAGGGAGAGGTGATCGCGGTGGGCGCCGATGTCCGCACCGACGGCGGCCGGATCTGGGACGACGGGCTGATCGCCCGCAGAGCCCGCACGGACGGGGGAGGGGGTGTGCGGGAGGAGACCGAGGGCACGCCGTTCCCCGCCGGGCCCTTCGACGGCGCTTCCTTCGACACCGGGCCGTTCGAGGGCGCGCCCTTCGACGCCGGGCCGTTCGACGGCGCCCGCGGCGGCCGCACCGGCGGCCGGGAGGAGTGGTGGGACGGCGGCCTCACCGGCGGCACGCGGGCGTACGCCGCGCCGGGCGCCGCGCCCGAGGAGGAGACGCTGCGCCAACGGCTGCGCGCGCTGAGGGAGTTGGTCGGGCTCTCCCGCACCCGGCTGGACGGCGAGGTGCTCGCCGAGGCGGGCCGGATCCTGGACGAGGTCACCGCGCGCGGCAGGCTGTCGCGGGCTTACACCACCGTCGCCGTCGCCGGGGCCACCGGCAGCGGCAAGTCGATGCTGTTCAACACGCTCGCGGGGGTCCAGCTCTCCGAGACCGGACTGCGCCGCCCCACCACCTCGCTGCCCGTCGCCTGCGTCTGGGAGACCGAGTGGGACAGCGGCGCCGACGGCCTGCTGGAGCGGATGGGAGTGCCGCCCCGGGCCCGGCGCCGGGTGCAGCCGCGCGACCCGGCGCTGCGCGGCCTGGTCCTCATCGACCTGCCCGACCACGACTCCGCCGCCCCCGGCCACCGCGAGCAGGTCGACCGGATGCTGCGGCTGGTGGACGCGGTGGTCTGGGTGACCGACCCGGAGAAGTACGCGGACGCGGTGCTGCACGAGCGCTATCTGCGGCCCCTGGCCGGCCACGCCGAGGTGACGTTCGTGGTGCTCAACCAGGTCGACCGGCTGCCGGGCGACGCCGTCGACACCGTCATGGACGATCTGCGGCGGCTGCTGGACGAGGACGGCATGGCCCTCGGCGAGCACGGCGAGCCCGGCGCGACCGTACTGGCCCTGTCCGCGCTCACGGGCCAGGGCGTCGGTGAACTGAGGGACTGCCTGAGCGAGTTGGCCTCGTCGCGGCGGGCGGCCGCGCTGCGGCTGTCGGCCGACGTGGACGGCGTGGTCGCCCGGCTCCGCCCGGTCTACATGGCCGACACCCCGCAGGGCCCGGCCGGGCTGACCGAGCGGGCGCGCGAGGAGTTCGAGGACCGGCTGGCCTGCGCGGTGGGCGCGTGGGCGGCGGGGCAGACGGCCGAGCGCCTCTGGCTGCGCCACGCCGAGCAGGCCTGCGGCACCCCCTGGGCGCGGCTGCTGCGCTGGTACGAGACGCGGCGCGGGCACGGGGAGACGGCCGCCGCCCCGGCCGTACCCGATGCCGTACCTGCTGCCGGCGCCGGTGCCGGTGCCGGGCCCGGGGCGGCCTCCGGGAGCACGGACGGGCGGGGGAAC